>JASMLY010000053.1 GCA_030748455.1 Phycisphaerales bacterium
TGATATTCGTCGATACTCGTTGATTGTTCAGTACTTTCAGTACTCTCTCTCGACGATTCGGCACACACATGGGGGATTGTAAAGATGGGTTGGGCAGTTCGACTATGTCTCAAGACGCAGATCCAAAAGTAATTGCAGAACGACACGAGTTACCTGGCTCTCGGGAAACAATGGATTTCGTTCAATCTTCGATTCTTTCCTCTATGGAGAAGTTTGGATATTGTGAAGACGATCTTTTTGCTGTTCGAATAGCCGTTGAAGAAGCGATTGCCAACGCCGTTTTGCATGGGCATAGGGGAAACCAATCGCAATTGATTGACATGTCATGGACTATTAGCCAATTCGAAGTGGAGATAATCGTTCTCGATGGTGGACGCGGGTATGACCAAACTGCTGTCCCAGATCCTACACTTGATGAAAATCTGACGCTCCCCTCTGGAAGGGGTTTGGCAATGATTCACGCGTTCATGACAGAAGTAGAGATTACTGAATCAGGCAAGAAGATCCGAATGAAACGGCGAAAACAAATAGAGCAGTAAGAAGAACCGCTCAATAGATGTATTGCTGCATTCTTTTGTATAGAAAGAGGCTAAAACAGATGCAAGGGAAAAACAAACCCCGATGTTCAACATCGGGGTTTGCATTTTTGATACGTCAACAAACTCGTTTTATGGCATCACGATCGGTCCAGGGAATGTACCAGAACCAACTCTGATTTGATCGTAGAAGTATGGGAAAAGTTGATCGTCTCCATCTGGTTGCGTGACTGTGACAAACCGAGCGTGGTACTCCTCCGTAACCCTGTTCATCATGCGCGATGATCGTGGAACAATGAATTCAACTTCATATTTTCCATCATCACCTAGGTTACTCTCGGAAAGAAGGACAGATGTGCTAGCTTGCACCCAATCTCTTCTAGCAAAATCCCACATGTAGAGGAGGAGGATGGTTGATGTATAGGTGGCGTCGAGCATCGTGACATTCCACGTCATGATGTTTCCAGGTGAAACGCCTCCTCTTAAGACTCCACTCAAATAAATATCGCTGAAATACGCAGTAGAGAGGTAGGTTACGTGATCGCCAGGACCGAGATAATCGTCAGGTAAGTCAGTAAAATCTCCAACATCTCTATGTTCTGGGTAGAGTGAGTAATACATGTCATCTTTTGCAGCGATTGATCCTGAATTGCCCATGTTGTATTCACCACTAATGATAGAGATATCGTTAATGCTCGGAGTATCGAAAATAGGATCTACCAAGGCGTCTTGGCAACTTCGCCAAGGGTTCACAACATTACCAACGAGGTTTCCTAAGCCAGCTCCTGCATCTACGAAATCCCACGAAAGTCCTCCACCGTTGACGGAGTTTTCTGATGTGAGCCCAAAAGACATGGGGTAGGCCAAAATTGGATCACCGCCTTGGGTTGGATCATCAGGATCAGAAGGTGTCATGCCCGCGTAACTGCCGCCCCCAATATAGAGCCGAGTAAACATTGGGGAGAGCGGTGTTCCAAAAACTTGTAATGCATATCCTTGCATTGCTATGACGCTTCCTGCAACGATTGCTGAAGCTGCAGATGTACCGCCGAAGTTGTTTGTGTAGGATCTAGATGCAACAATGTTGTAATCGCAGGGATCACTGTAATCGACAGTTTGGTATCCAAGCCAATTGTCCAACGCAGGTCCAAACCCACATGTTGTGACCCCTGTACCCCATGAAGAAACCGTAACCTTTGAAAAAGGTACTTCTCCGTAAACTCCACCATCCCCAACAACAAAGTTGGAACTTCGACTCCCATTTGCATACCGCTTAAATGGGGCACCCGGTGAAACTGCGCCGACAACGATTGCTCCGGAATCAGTACCTGAAGGAGTTGTCGCGTCGCCTAAGTCAAGACCACTCATGCCCGCTCCAATAACAACGGTGATGCCAAGTGCAGTTGCAACTGTCATTCTATCGTGTGTGAAGGGGTTATAGTCTAGGTTATTGACACCGCCGCCTTGACCTCCTTGGGGATTGTACGTTGCAGCAATGACATCACCAGGTTCTAGTGTTAGCATTGCGTTGAGCCACGCAGTAGCAGATCGTCCCTCACCATGCACCTGTCCTTCTTCGTCAATGATCGCGCCAACGAGAGGGTAGAAAGAAAAATCAGCTTCTGGTACAAGCCCTCTGATCCCAACATTGGTATCTGGATCGTTCGGATCCCAATCGGCTGCCATAACGCCTAGGACGGCATCCCCATGGTGCCTTGAGTAGGCAAAGGGTGCGGTGGGGTCAAAGTACATCAATATCTCATCATGCCCAGTTTCTGGGCCTTCTATCTTGACGTTGATCAGCTCTTCGTGCTCAGCACCATAGATTGTTGTTGTTCCTTCATGCACCACGGTGTATTGTTGAATGTCAGCTGCATAATCTAAGACAGCGACCTTGACGCCTGCTCCGTAGGTTCCATTGGGTCCCTCACCTAATTGTTCGTGCCATTCTCCTAAGCCGTACAAGCCAGAATATCGATCAGGTGCGTTCATCCCTCCTGGGTCTGCATCTGGATTAATGGGGTTGAGGTCGAGTCCTTCACCATTCCACATCGTTGTCGCGATCCCACCCTCGACTCCAATTCCAGTTACTGCACCTGTATCAGGGCTTAACAGATTTGGAAGCGTTGGAAGCCAACCATTCATCAGGTAACTGACATCTCCAATCACACCACCGCCCATAGGCCAAGGTAAGAGTTGAGGTAGGGCATTGGATGAGGATAAACCCCAATCACCATAATTGAGCTCTTCATCTGTTGCCCACGCTTGCATGCCCATGGCAAAGAAATCAGGAGTCATTGATTCGGGCGTGAAAAAAGGGATTGCTGGATCAAATGGCCAACACCCTGTGGTAAATCCATTGGGGCAATCATCGTTGAAGATCATTTGAGGTTGTCTTCCATCACCACGTATGGGTCCAAATGGATCTTCACAAGTGTGGATCTGCAAGAAACAATATTGAAACGAATTGGCATAGGAAGCGCAAATTCCATCCCATACATCATTTATACAATGTGGGACAACAGCAGAAATATCAGCACAACAGGTTTGATCAGGATCTATAAACCCTTCTTGGGGATTTGGAAATGAGGTAGAGTCAAGGCAACCTGCTGCAAAGGGGTTTCTGTCTGGAATAATTTGGAGTGTTTGATCAATATAACAATCGCCTGTAAAGTACGTTCCAAAGGCTCCAAACTCCCCGCAAGTATCAAAGATTGTAAGATCAGGGGGGCAATCTGCTTCTATGTCAGCACAAGTGTCACCATCTCCACCATACCAAATTCCATATATATCCAGACAATCATCGAACGTTGAATCTATGCAACCACTAAGCGTACAACATGCTGTACCCAAACCTCGGTTGCCGCTCGCGTTGCTCTGGCATGTTGATCCACGACCTAAAAACGTACCACCAAGCTCTTCACATGTTGATTTGGAGATTTTTTCTTGGCACGCTCCAGTTCGGAACATGCATGCGCCATCGATCTTTCTCGTTTTTGAAGCATTTGCAAGGTCCGATGGATGATTAAAAAACCGCCCATTCGTTCGTTTTCTCAATTTCTCTCCCCGATAGGGTGAATCGGAAGGGTGAATCAACGGGGCATTGAGCCATTCGACTTCAGACATGCTGAAGAAAAGGTCCGCTGCGGCTTTGACAGAAGCGAGTGGGCCGTCGACGTAAAAGACGCCACCAATATCTGGCATTTGCTTGCCCGTTCTTGCTTCAGCACGAGCGATGAGGTTGTTTACTTCTGATTCTTCGACATCAGCAGCTGGGGAGAGCGTGATTCCAAGAGCCAAGGCAGTTTCGATGACCGTATCGATCGGTTTGTTCGTGCGGGAAACAAGTTCTCCTGCTTGTGTAACACGCACTTTCAATTCATCAGCAAACTTCACCATCAAACGAGTGCGGTTTGTCACAGTGACAGGGTCTTTGCGATTTTTTGCACGAGGGATGAGACGTTTAGGTTTGGTATATTGATCGGCACTGATGAGACTGCCACTTTCAAACCCATCGACAATGGCGTGAATCATTGGGTCGATACCACGTTGTACCTGTTCGCTTCGGATCACATCTGCTGTTAGGGATCCAGCAAGGAGCGTGCAAGCAATAGCAGCACATGCAATGAGGGATTGCAGAGTAGGTGTAGTCGATGATCGTGTGGAGTGTTTCATGTAGGTTCTTTCCAAAATGTCGTCTCGTCTAACGTTTCGAGTTCTCATTATGCCCTCGCCATTGGCGAAAATCTTTCTCAATTGTTGCTGAATAATGCGAGGCAAAATCAACTGTAAGTTCTGTCCCTAGAAGGGTTTTCGAAATCATGTTTGGTAAAAAATGACCCAAACAGAACTGTGCAGGTCGTTGTGAAAACTATGCTCAAAACCACGTACAGAGTTATCTGATGATACCCCCTTCAGGGATGAAGTGTATGCCTTTTTTTTCTTTTTTAGCCAAAAAAACGAGCCCTCCAACCTTGGAGGGCTCGTTGTATAGTGCGTGAGCAATTGACAATTTCACGTAGGGTTGTTCTACGCTTTTGTGACTTCAACGGTTGGAGGCGTAGTCTCCACTTGGACGGTTGGACCGCCTCGTTGCGCACCTAACGCTTCAGCTTTTTCGATGGCGTCTTGCATCATTTGAGCTTCTTCATCTTCTTCGATCGATGGTGGTTCAACGAGATGCTTCACAGTCATCTTGTCGTACGCATCGAATCCGGTACCAGCTGGAATCAAGTGCCCAAGCAAGACGTTTTCTTTCAAGCCGCTGAGGTTGTCAACAGCACCTCTAAGGGACGCTTCTGTAAGAACCTTCGTGGTTTCTTGGAAGGATGCACCTGAGAGGAATGATTCTGCTTGGAGGGCTGCTTTCGTTATGCCAAGAAGGAGTGGCTTACCAGTTGCCTTCTTCGGACGAGATGTTTTCGCAGGGGCCTTGCCTTCAGCATCGGCAACAGCATTGGCTTCTTTAATGTCTGCCTTTAGCACCCTGTCTCCCACCATGAAATCTGTATCTCCAGCATCTTTAATGAGCAAGCAAGCATCGATTTCTTTATTGGCGTTACGGAATTGGTATCGTTCGATGATGTCGAGTGGGAGGAGTTCTGTGTCTCCTGCTTTCTCTACTTGTACTTTACTCAACATGCGAGAGAGTATGACTTCAATGTGTTTGTCGGAAACAGGCACACCTTGAGCTCGGTATACATTTTGAACTTCTGAGATGAGGTATGTGTAGAGTTCTTCTTCGCCATTAATATCGAGAATGTTGTTTGGATCGCGAGGACCTTCGGTAAGCGTTTCTCCCGCTTGGACCTTATCTCCAGTATGGACTAAGAGGTGTTTCCCTTGTGGGACGAGATGTTCGACTGGGTCACCATTATCGGGAACGACATGGAGTACCATTTTGCCACGTTTGCGGTCAGCTTGTAGTTCGATTTTTCCTGAAATTTGAGCAAGAATTGCTGGCTCTTTCGGGACTCGAGCTTCAAAAATTTCAGTCACACGTGGAAGACCACCAACGATATCAGCAGTACCTGCAACTTCGCGTGGTCGACGAGCAAGCATTTGCCCTGTGACGACTTTTTCTCCTACTTTCACTTCGATCCTTGCTTTTGCAGGAAGGTGGTGGAAGTCGAGGGTGCGCTCATTGTCATCTTGGATCAGAATTTGTGGGTGAAGATCACCAGTATGCTCAGTCACGATGTACTCGATGTTGCCCTTGGATTCTTCTTCCCGTAACGTTGTACCAAGTTCAATATCTTGGAAGACAACCGTCCCCGTTTTCTCTGCAAGAATTGGTGTACGGTGAGGATCCCATTCAACAATGATGTTACCCTTCTTAACTTTCGTACCTGAAGGAACGCGAACGGTAGCACCATAAGGAACGCGGAACGCGTTGTCGAGTTCTCGACCTTTATCATCTACGATGATGAGTTCCCCAGTACGTTTAAGAGTAATGAGATGTCCATCTTTGTTTCCGGGTAGTGGCACCTCATTACAATCACGCAACATCATCGTGCCTGAGTGTGTTGCTTTGTAATTTGTTTCAACAAACTCACGGGAAGCAACACCACCAGTGTGGAACGTACGCATAGTAAGCTGTGTTCCTGGTTCACCAATCGATTGGGCTGCGATCGTTCCCACAGCCATGCCTTCTTCGACGAGTGTGCTCGTTGACAAGTCGTTTCCATAACAGAGTGCACAGCATCCACCAGGAGATTCGCATGTAAGTGGTGACCGAACTTGTACAGCATCAATGTTGAGTTTATATAAAGCATCGGCAATACTTTCATCAATCACCTGTTTGTCTGAGACGATCGTTGTATCAGTAACAGGGTTCATGATTGTTTGCATTGACGTTCTGCCTTTGATGAGTTCGTGTAATGGAACATGAACTTCATCACCTTTATAGACAGCTCGTTTGGTAACACCTCGCTTCGTACCACAATCGTGTTCATTTACAACGACTGACTGGGCAACGTCGTACAACTTTCGTGTGAGGTAGCCAGAGTCAGCAGTTTTAAGTGCAGTATCAGCTAGCCCTTTTCGTGCGCCGTGAGTGGACGAGAAATATTCAAGAACGTCGAGTCCTTCACGGAAGTTCGCACGGATCGGAGTTTCGATAATTTCGCCACTTGGTTTCGTCATCAATCCACGCATGCCTGCTAATTGTTGCATCTGACTGATGTTGCCTCGAGCACCAGATGTTGACATGAGGTACACAGGATTTAAATATCTGTAGCCTTCCTGAGAACCAATCTCACATTCAGCATTTGTTTCATGAGACCGTCGATCGAGTTCTAGAGTTTGGATGAGCTCGCCAGTAAGTGATTCACGGCAGTGTGACCAAAGGTCTAACAACTGGTTGTGTCGTTCTTGATTCGTGATTGCACCAGCAGCAGTTGCAGTTTCAATACGATCAACTTTGCTTTGCGTTTTGTCAATCAAGTCTTGTTTGGTTGATGGAACACGCATGTCTGTAATCGCAATCGAGATTCCAGACCATGTAGCAGTTTTAAACCCAATCTCTTTCATGTCATCAAGGAGTGTGAGTGTTCCAGCACGTCCGATGATGTCGTAAGTGTCGTCGATCACACGACTGCAACCTTTTTTCGTAAGCGTGCAGTTATAAAACGGCATTCCTTGTGCCAATATCTCACAGAAGAGGATACGACCAACCGTTGTCACAATTCTTGCGTTTTCAGGCATAGGCTCGATCGCAGCTTTTTCGTCAGTGACAACTTTGGGGTATCGTGGTAATCGAACTTGAATCTTTTCTTGGAGGGTAACTCGATCAAAATCATATGCGAGCAACGCCTCTTGTGCGTTGCGGAACTTCATTAACTCGTCGTCTTCACGTGTATCATTGTCATCCATGTGAGTGAGGAAATACACACCCATGACGATGTCTTGACTCGGTGAAACGAGTGGATTCCCGTGTGCAGGCGAGAAAATATTGTTTGTCGCGAGCATCAACACTTGTGTTTCGGCTTGTGCTTCAACCGAGAGTGGCAGGTGAACAGCCATCTGGTCACCATCGAAGTCAGCGTTAAAACCTGTACATACGAGTGGGTGCAACGTAATAGCTTTGCCTTCAACGAGAACAGGTTCAAATGCTTGGATCCCCATTCGGTGCAAGGTTGGTGCACGGTTGAGCATCACGGGGTGCTGGTAAATCACCTGTTCGAGGATGTCCCAAACTTCTGGATCTCTTCGATCAAGCATGCGTTTTGCAGATTTAATGGTATCCGCTAAGCCTTGTTCTTTTAACCTTCGGATAATAAATGGTTGATAGAGTTCAAGTGCAATTTTCTTGGGAAGGCCACATTGATTGAGTTTGAGTTCTGGCCCGACAACAATTACGGAACGTGCGGAGTAATCGACTCGTTTACCAAGTAAGTTTTCACGGAAGCGACCTTGTTTCCCCTTGATCATGTCGGTGATTGATTTTAGTGGTCTGTTTGAACTGCCAAGTACCGGACGCCTGCATCGACCATTATCAAAGAGTGCGTCAACTGCTTGCTGAAGCATTCGTTTTTCATTTCGAATAATCACTTCAGGAGCGTTGAGATCCATCAACTTTTTGAGGCGGTTGTTTCGGTTGATGATTCGACGGTAGAGGTCGTTTAAATCGCTTGTAGCAAAGTTTCCTGATTCAAGAAGGACAAGCGGGCGGAGTTCTGGTGGGATGACGGGTACGACTTCTAGAATCATCCACTCAGGGTCGTTTTTAGAGTTGCGAAGCTGCTCAACAAGTTTCAAGCGCTTTGCAAGGTCTTTTGTTTTTTGTTTTGATCGCGTTGCTGCGAGTTCTTCTCGAAGTTGTGTTGCGAGTTCGCAAAGGTCAATTGAGTCGATTAATTCTCGTACAGCATCTGCTCCCATGACTGCTCTGAATGGACCATACCCACCTTTGGTGGTGATTTCTCTGTACTCATCTTCGGTGATGACCTCACGGTATTCTTTTTCTGTGTCGCCAGGGTCGAGAACCACGTAATCTTGAAAGTAAATGATTTTTTCAAGATCAGAAGTTTTCATTCCAAGGAGCGTTCCGAGTCGACTTGGGAGTGCTTTGAAGAACCAAATGTGTACCACAGGAGCTGCTAAGTTGATGTGCCCCATTCGTTTTCTACGTACACGTGAGTGGCAGACTTTCACACCACAACGGTCACAAATGATCCCTTTGTACTTTGTGCCTTTATATTTACCACACCCACATTCGAAATCGCGTTCAGGGCCGAAGATCCTCTCGCAAAAGAGACCGTCTTTTTCAGGTCGATAGGTACGATAGTTAATCGTTTCAGGTTTCTTGACTTCACCGAAACTCCAGCTTCGAATATCGCTAGGGCTTGCGAGGCCAATTCTTACTGATCCATAGTCGTTTACTTTATCAAAGATGTTTTCAGACATTCTTTTTTCTTCCATCTACAAGAGGTGTTGATGTGTTATTCACAGTACTGAGCAAGAGCGTTCTAGAGTAAGCTGCTGCTATCGGGCTGATCCTTCTCGAGTTCAATGTTCATACACAATCCACGAATTTCGTGGCAGAGGACATCAAACACTACAGGCATGCCTGCTTCGAGTGTGTTTGTATTCTTTACCATCGAGTCATAAATTTTGGTGCGTCCTTCGACATCGTCACTCTTGACGGTGAGCAATTCTTGAAGCGTGTATGCGGCGCCGTATCCTTCAAGTGCCCAGACTTCCATTTCACCAAATCGCTGCCCACCAGTTCTTGCTTTACCGCCAAGAGGTTGTTGGGTGATCAGACTGTAAGGACCAGTTGATCGAGCGTGAATTTTGTCGTCAATAAGGTGGTGCAATTTCAACATGTACATTACACCAACAGATGTTGGTTGTTTGAACGCATCACCAGTACGGCCGTCATAGAGTTGCGCTTTTCCACCGAAGGGGATCCGTGCCAAAATATCCCTCGCGCTTCCGGGATCTTTACCATCTTCTTCAAACTGATTACATCGATTTTGAACGTAATCATTTGCTTCTTCAATTGCCCCAAGGACTTCCTCTTCAGTTGCCCCATCAAAGACTGGAGTGACTGCTTGGAAGCCAAGAACATTTGCTGCCCACCCAAGGTGCAATTCAAGGAGTTGGCCTACATTCATTCGTGACGGAACGCCAAGCGGATTTAAGAGGATGTCAACAGGGGTACCATCTTCAAGGAATGGCATGTCTTCTTCTGCGACTATTCGTGCGATGACACCCTTATTACCATGTCGACCAGCCATTTTGTCCCCAACGGAAATAGCTCGTTTGTTCGCAAGGTACACAACGGTTTTCTCTAAGACACCAGAAGCAAGTTCATCACCACGTTTCATGTGTGCGAGTTTTCGTTCTTTCTCGACTGCGATTGCTTCAATACGTGGCCAATATCGAGCATGGACACCCATCGCTTTTTCTTTTGCATCCTTTGAACCTTTGATCCACTTTTCGTTGAAGTTATCAATTTGCTCAAGGATCACTTCGGGAATGTCTGACATGCCAACTTTTTGTCGAGTTGCTGAGTCAACCATTTCAGTACCAATGATCTCGTTCATTTGACGAACCATTTCTCGGAATAGGGAGATTGACTCATCGTCCATCAATCCTTCGTACGCATCCATCTTCTGTTTGAGTTCATTCTTTTGCTCGTCATCAAGGTGCATGCGACGACTGAAGTGGGTTGACCCGATGACAACACCGCTGCTACCTGCAGGAACAGTAAGAGATTCATTTTTTACGTCTTCACCAGCTCGACCAAAAATTGCATGCAACAATTTTTCTTCCGGTGTCAGTTCGTTTTTACTTTTAGGTACAACCTTGCCTACAAGGATATCGCCAGGTCCAACACGGGCACCATTTCGGATCACCCCTTCATCGTTGAGGCTCATCAGTTGTTTTTCTGAAACGTTTGGTATGTCTCGTGTGAACTCTTCTTTGCCAAGTTTGGTGTCTCGGACTTCTACACTGAAGGAGTCGATGTGGATTGAAGTGAACGTGTCATCTTTCACAAGACGTTCTGAAATGACGATCGCATCTTCAAAGTTGTATCCATCAAAAGTATTGAATGCGACGAGAACGTTTTTTCCAATCGCAAGTTCACCGTTAACGGTTGAGGAACCATCAGCGATGATTTGACCTTTCTTAACTTTGTCACCCAATTTGACAATAGGTTTCTGAGATTGGCAAGTCCGTTCGTTGAGACCTCGGAATGTTTTTAGGCTGTATTCGTCTGCGTCGTCGATGAGGATTTTTTGACCATCAACGTATGTCACTGTACCCGCGCGTTTCGCTTTCACGAGTAAGCCAGAATCTTTACCAACAAATTGTTCCATGCCAGTTGCAACAGCAGGTGGTTGTGGAATGATCAGAGGGACAGCTTGCCTCTGCATGTTTGATCCCATCAAGGCTCGGTTTGCATCGTCATGTTCAAGGAACGGAATAAGGGATGCCGAGATGCCAACAAGTTGCTTTGGTGAAATATCAATAAACTCAACGTCTTTTGGGTTGACTTGGGTGACATCACCACTGCGGCGTGCAATGACATGTGGAGCTGTGATTTTATCTTTGTCATCGAGCACTTCTGTAGGCGCAAGTACGGTGTTGATTTCTTCATCAGCTCTGAGAAGTGCAATGTCGTCAGTTGCTTTCAATTTGTTAACGACACGGTACGGCGTTTGGATGAAACCATACTCGTCAATGCTTGCGTAAATTCCAAGTGATGCAATCAAACCAATGTTCGTGCCTTCAGGAGTTTCAATTGGGCAGATTCGTCCATAGTGAGAAACATGGACGTCCCGCACATCAAAACCTGCTCGTTTTCTATTTAAACCACCTGGCCCGAGGGCGGACAATCGACGTTCATGCACGATCATTGAGAGTGGATTTGTTTGATCGACAACTTGTGATAGTTCACTTCGACCGAAGAAGAAATCAATTGCTGAACTGACTGCTTTTGAATTGACGAGATCAGCGACCTTCGCGAGTTCTTCAGGATCTTTTACACTCATTCGCTCTTGAACAGTTCGGCGAAGTTTGAGGAACCCTTTCCTCATTTCTTCAACAGCGAGTTCATCAAGTGTTCGAAGACGGCGATTTCCAAGGTGATCAATGTCATCAACGCGAGCACCCTCTTTGCGGCTTCGTAGATCGTGAATGTAGCCAACAGCAGCAAGGAAATCTTCTGCTCGTAAGTGCATCACATCTTCGGAGACATCCATGTCAAACTTCCGATTGATTCTGAATCGTCCGACTTTACCAAGACGGTATCGGTTGTCATCAAAGAACTTTTCAGCAAAGAGCTGACGAGCTTTCTCAACTTGTGGTGGGTTGCCGGGGCGAAGACGTCCATAAATTTTCAACAGTGCAGCTTCATGTTCTGTCGCGTCTGCAAGGAAGTCGAGTTTTTCGATCGCAAGTGTATTGAGGATTAGCGGGTCGGGAGGATCGGCAATGACTGAGATCTTTTTGATCGGTGATGCGAGGATTGCATCAAGTGCGTCACCAATCTGGCTTCCGACTTTACAAAGTTCTTCACCAGTCTCAGCGTCAAGAATGAGCTCCGCAGAGTAGTACTCTGGTTTGAGTTTATTCACTGAAACTTCTTTTACATCGTAAAAATAATCGAGGATTTTTTCGGTTGAACTAAATTGTTCGTCAAGAGCTCGAAGAAACGTTGTTGCTGCGATTTTTGAAGATTGGTCAATCTTCATAGCCAAGACGTCTTTCTTGGTTACTTCAATTTCAATCCACGAACCGCGTTCAGGGATGATCCGAGCTTTATGCAGTTGTCGGTCGCCAATATCTTCAAGCAAGTGGAAATCGATACCGGGTGATCGGTGAAGTTGATTCACAATCACACGCTCAGAACCGTTCACAATAAACTCACCCCCACCGATCATGTATGGAATCTCGCCGAGGTAAATTTCTTCTTGGATTACTTCTGCGACACCATCACGTACAAATTGGACTCCAATTTTAAACGGCAGTCCGTATGTTCTGCGGAGTTCTTTGCATTCATCTACGGTGTAGCGTGGTTCATCGAGTTTGTAGTACAGGTACTCGACTCGCATCGTTCCATCGTACGATTCAATCGGGAAGACCTCTCGAAGAAGTCCCTCGAGTCCAATCGGGTCTCGCTTTAATGGGTCAACACCTTCTTGGATCAGCTTGTTATAAGCTCGTCCCTGAACTTGTGTTAAATTTGGTACCGGAATTGCGTCTCCGCGTTTCGCGAAGTTGCGTATCGTGTTCGTCGCCATAAAGTAACCTCACAACCGAGCCCACATCGTGCGAATCATCGCACTTGATGTCTCGTTAAAGTGTGCTTTTGCTTATTTGTTCGTACATAGAGTGCCGCGACCGCCGCTGCCGAGCCTCGTAGGGTATCTCGACAAGCTTTTTTTTACAACACGATTGGGTCGAAAACTTTAAAATTTTTACAAAAAAGGCTGTTTTCTCAGTATCGGTCCCATACCAATGCCCCGTTGCCTTTTGGCTTGATCGTGACAATCATTTTGCAATCTACTGGTACAAAAGGAGTTCCAAGAGTGGCCTTCTGGCATTGAACGTGACAGTCACGGTGTGCACTGCCAAGAGGGTAAAAAAACAGCCAACGAATTGCTTCGTTGGCTGTTTATGGGGGTTATTGGTCAAATAAACGGATTTATTTGATGCTGACTGTTGCTCCAGCTTCTTCGAGCTTGGTTTTGATATCACCAGCTTCGTCTTCTGTGCACTTCTCTTTGAGAGGCTTAGGTGCTTCGTCAACAAGTCCCTTTGCTTCCTTGAGACCAAGACCAGTGATTTCTCGAACCACCTTGATCACAGCGATCTTTTTATCACCAGCTGCTTCAAGGATCACGTCGAATTCAGTCTGTTCATCAGCACCACCGCCACCGTCAGCAGCTGGACCAGCCATCATCACTGCACCACCTGCAGCAGGTTCGATCCCGTAGGTATCTTTCATGTAATCAGCGAGATCGACTGCTTCAGTGAGGGTAAGACCGGCGATTTCGTCGCCAAGCTTGCTTACTTTTGCATCAAACTCTTTTGTTGCTGTTGCTTCTTCGCTCATACTATTCATACTCCAATTAAATTTCATGCGTGGGAGAGGAGCCACCCTGTGCGACTTTTAACCCAAAAGGGCCAGTCCCAAACGCGATGTCATACTGTGATTTGTATAGGTTTTTACTGTGTAAAGTCCATTTATGCTATTTTTTCGATTGTTTTTCCATCTTCGAGCATGGAACCCATTTCTTTGACAACGCCTAGGAGGTTGCTTCCTGGGCTTGTCGCTGCTTTGACAACATTGCCAGCAGGGGAGAGCAAGAGTTGCACCACGGTGCCTTGTGCTTCTTCCTTTGTTGGGAAATCGCTCAGTCGCTTGACACCCGCCTCGCCTTCGAAAAACTGGCCATCAAGTACAGCTGCTTTGAGCTCTAATTTCTTGATTTTCTTTGCCCAATCCACAAGGCTTCGTGCAACTTCAACGACTGAATCACCTCCAAAGGCGAGTGCAGAAGGCCCTTCGAGTTCTTTTGTAAGTCCTTCTAATTCAGTGCCTTGCAGTGCTGTTTTTGCAAGAGAGTTCTTCAAAACAGTAATGTGGATGTCTTTTTTGAGGAGATCCACACGAAGTTCGTTGTTTGCATTTGCTTCAATACCACGAATGTCGATCAGGAGGCCGCTTGTGACGCCATCAAATCGCCGTTTGTATTCGGCAACAATCATTTCTTTGACTGGTTTACTCATTGGTCATTCTTCCTCTTCTATGGTTAGACATCGATTCTGACGCTTGGGGTCATCGTAGCGCTAATGACACATTTTTTGACAAACTCACCCTTGACTGCCGCTGGTCGGGCTTTGGTGATCCGATTGATGAAGAATTCTAGGTTTTGGGTGAGATCTTCTTCAGAAAAGCTCATTTTCCCTACCACACAGTGGATATTTCCACCATCATCATTTCGATATTCGACCTTACCTGCTGCAAATTCTGAGACTGCTGTTTCAAAATCAGCCGTAACAGTGCCTGCTTTTGGTGATGGCATCAACCCTTTTGGGCCAAGTGCACGCCCCAATTTTCCTACGAAACGCATCATGTCCGGCGTAGCGATGGCGACATCGAAATCGATCCAACCACCTTCAACCTTTTTCACGAGCTCTTCAGCCCCAGCTTCAATCGCACCTGCAGCTTTTGCTGCGTCAACTTTATCACTTGCACAGAAGCACACAACTCGGGCTGACTTGCCAACGCCTTTTGGCATTGACACAGCTCCGCGGAGTTGTTGGTCTGCTTGGCGAGGATCAATGGAGAGATGCAGTGCGATCTCAACAGTTTGATCGAACTTCGTGTTAGGAAAGGACTTAAGTAGTTTTACTGCGTCAGAAATAGTGTGTTTTTCTTTGCCTTTTTCAGCGATTTCTACAGCTGCTTTTGCTCTTTTGGATAGTTTTGCCATTGTTACGCTCCCTCCACAGTGATCCCCATGGATCGTGCGGTGCCTTCAATGATTCGCATGGCAGACTCAATACAGGCAGCGTTGAGGTCTTCCATCTTTTCTTCTGCAATAGACTGGACTTGATCCTTGGTGACGCTGCCAACTTTGTCAGTGTGGGGCACGCCCGAACCTTTGTCCACGCCTGCTGCAATTTTGAGTAACTCAGCAGCGGGGGAGGACTTGATTTCAAGATCGAATGAGCGGTCTGCATACAGTGTAACGATGCAGCCAACGACTTTGCCGTTGAGTTCTTTCGTTCGATCATTAAATAACTGGATAAACTGACCTGGGTTGACGCCATTGGCACCAAGCGCTGGTCCGAGCGGGGGTGCTGGTGTTGCCTGTCCACCAGGCGCAAGCACCTTAAATACTTTTTCTACACGTTTGGCCATCAGTGTTTCTCCTGCCTGCCACCAATGTCAGATGTCTACGAGACGGTCTTTGAAGCGAACTCGGCCAGAGTCGCGACACAGTGGTCATAACGGTGATTGTTTCGAGCCACGTACTATAGCAACCAAATCTAAACGCAGCAACTCAGAAGGGACCCTAGTACGCCAAATCCTTTCATTCGATCCTATGACCCTCTAATTTGTCTTCTGCTACATTGTGGAGATGTCTCAGGGCACGTCGTTGCAACTCAATACAATCCGTGGTCCTGAGGTTCTATCTCTTAGTTTAGAGGGCGACCAACCGTTGACAATTGGACGTCGGCCAGAACATGACCTCGTTTTGGCATCCGGAGCCACAGTTTCAAGAGATCATGCTGTATTGATGCCGCATGGATCAGGCGATGAGAAAAGATGGAGTTTGATCGACAACGGTTCAAGACATGGGACGATTCTTAACGGCGTACGGCTTGAGCCCAATCGTAGAGTCCCTATTCTAGCGGGGGATCTTATCGCTATTAACCCGTTCGTCCTTCAGGTGGTCGATCTTGTTGAAGAAAAAAATCTGACACAGACAATTGATGATTCATCCCAAGCGGCAGGTACATCAATCCTGAGAATTGACAAAACGCAAGGTGGTGGGCTTGCTCAGGAAAAACTCGCTGCGTTGTTGAATTGCAGCAGAGCAATTCATGAAGCAGGGTCAGAATCAGCGATGGCTGCAGCTGTTGCTGAAGCTGCAGCGACTGCGACTGCTTTCGGGAATGTCGCAATCGTGAAGCCAATGGGGAATGATGGGATGGTTGAACTGCTTGCCACGAAGGGGAGGATTGTCGATGATGGTGTCCCTAACATCAGTCGATCTCTTCTTGATGCAGCGATGGATGGTGAACCTGTCCGTTTCCAGAGGGCGGAAGTTGTAGATGAACAAGCCCAATCCATTATGCAATATTCCATCGAAGAAGCGTTGTGTGTCCCGATCATGCTTGGGCATGCCGTGGCTGGTTGCATCTATTTGGATAACCGAGATGGTCAACTGCAAGGACACAATGTTCCGGATGATGTTGCGTTTTGCACAGGTCTTGCAGAAATTACTGCACTTGCAATGTCCAACCTCATGCGAGTGGATATCGAACGACGCCATGCTTCTGAACGGCAAAATTTGTTGCTTGGGACAGTTGGGGCACTCGTGGCAGCGATCGATGCCAAAGACACGTACACACGCGGGCACTCAGTACGAGTTGCTTGGCTTGCAAAGGCGCTTGCGAGTGCTATTGGGCTCGATGATCAAACACTTGAAGAGATTCACATTTGTGGGCTCGTGCATGACATCGGTAAAATTGGCATTCCAGAATCGATTCTTCGGAAACCAAACGCATTGACTGATGATGAATATGATCGCATCAAGGAGCATCCCGTCATTGGTGAGAAAATTCTCTCAGGAGTTCCTCAGTTAGCTCAGGTATTGCCAGGTGTTCGCTCCCACCACGAACGGTGGGATGGCAGGGGATATCCCGATCAAACAGCAGGAAAAGAGACACCATTTTTTGGGCGATTACTCGGCATTGCAGATGCCTTTGATGCAATGTGCTCATCACGTGCGTACCGAGATGGCCTCAATCGCTCAGAAGTTCTTGATGAAGTCAAGAAATGCTCAAATACGCAGTTTGATCCAGAACTTGTTGAAAAGTTTTTGACGCTAGACTTTAGCGAATATGATCGAATGATCGAAAAACATACATCTCAGGAAGCATTGTAGCGAAGGGCGAGTTCACAAAACATTTTAACCCCAGTTGCAATGACGTCATCATTGAAATCAAAGTCTGGTTGGTGCAGGGAGGGCATTGCTGGTGTACCCTCTGGTAACAAGCCAAGCATAAAGAAACAAGAAGGGACTTCTTTGCAGTAGTAAGAAAAATCCTCTCCACCCATGACCGGTGCGGGGAACTCTCCTACTTGGTCTTGAGGGAACACGTTTCTTGCAACTTTGTAAAACTGTTCAACTGCTTGTGCGTCGTTCCTAGTTACAGGGTACCCATCAATTAATGTAACCTCTGCAGTGCAACTGTGCGCGCTTGCGATGGATTCAGCGATTTCTTTTACCCTTCGTTTCGCCATGTTGCCAGTTGCATCTTGTAAAAATCGGATCGTGCCATTGAGTTCAACATGCGTTGGAATAATGTTATGCGTTGTGCCCCCATGGATTTGGGTTAACGAAACGACGAGTGAATCTAGGGGATCAGTGTTTCTTGAAACAAGTTGCTGCAACGACGTGATCAAACTTGCAGCGCAGACAATAGGATCATGACTGATGTGAGGGAAGGCGGCGTGCCCGCCCGTGCCTGTCAACTTGATTGTGATGCCTATGTCAGAAGCAAGCACGGGTCCAACACGTGTTTGCAATTGATTGCACGTTGCTTGAGGCCAGCCGTGTAAACCATACATCACTGAAACAGGAGGTCCAAGTACAGTGCCATCAAGACAACCATCCTCAACCATTTGCTTTCCACCACCACCACCTTCTTCTGCTGGCTGGAACACAAACGTCACTGGATTTGGGAGTGGCGTTTGCGCTGCGAGCATGGAAAGAACTTTCGCTGCGCCAAGAAGAATAGTTGTGTGACCGTCGTGGCCACAGGCGTGCATGCAGCCCTCATGCACGGATTTCCAGTCAAAGGTATTGACTTCTGTGATAGGGAGTGCATCGATATCAGCACGAAGCCCAACAACATTCGTACCTGTTCCGTCTAGGTGCCCGAGTACACCTGTGCCTTTTGCAAGGTTCCCTTTGAAGGGAACACCTGCTGATGTTAATTCTCTTTGGATCAACGCACTGGTTCGAGTTTCTTGGTAGCCAAGTTCGGGGTGGGCGTGGAGGTCATGTCGTATCTCGACAAGCGAAGGGAGGATTGTTTCTATGCATCGATCGATGGAGGCAGTAGTGCTCATGATTTGTACGGGGATAAGCCGCGATCCTCTCTTTGTTCATTCACCCAGGCAAGCGCTTGTTTGTCGTGTGAAATGAGTTTTAGAAGTTGGGAAGAAGAGACGCCTGCATGGAATGATGCAGTACTCATATCAAAATCCCAAGCAAACAATAGGTCTAGCGTTTCTGCAAGTAAATGTGGGTAATCCCTATGTTTCGGATTGATTGGTAATTGTGTTCCTTGTTGTCGCCCATCCCAAATCTCACTGCATTTCCACATTGTCTGGTCGAGTTGCCTTCTGAGAGTAATTGCAAGTGCACGGCGGAGCCTAGATACAGAAAGTGCACGGTTTTCGCTTTGGCGTCTTCTCTCTGTTGCTGTACCTGAGACATCCGTTGGTACATGTGTTGCTGTACATGCAGTTGCTTTTCGGTTCCTGTGTTGTCCACCAGGACCACCAGTTCTCCCAAAAGAAAATGAAATTTGTTTGAGCAATTCTTCATCGCTTAACATTGCTGGGTGATCACCTTCGATCATCCTGTGCCCTTTTGGAATAAAGTCTTCGATCGGGGGAAGGGAAGGTTGATTTCGACGATTGTGTTTGTTTGTATTCATTGTTCTCATGAGGCGATGCCGCGTGGGGACGCGGTTAGTTCTAAATCTGCGTGCTGACCTTTGGTGTACGCGTGCCATCCAAGCGCTGCGACCATCGCAGCATTGTCGACACAGTAAGAAAAATCTGGTAGATGTACTTGAAGATTGTGTTCATTCGAGAATTGACTCAGTTGATCGCGAAGTCGATTGTTTGCAAGAACTCCACCTCCAACAATGATGGATTCAACGTTGGATTGAGCGGTTGTTTTTTCGACCGCTTCTCGTAGCCCTTGGATAATTGTATCGACAACTGCTTCTTGAAACGAATACGCCCAATTGTGTACGTCCTCTTTCGTGAGCATCTGAGATGTACGGGGAAACACTGTTTTGCCATCAACTTTTTTTGGATTTCCACGCACACCATACAGGAGTGCTGTTTTCAAACCACTAAAAGAGAAATCGCATTTGTTTTCTTTCAATCTAGGCCTAGGAAGTTTGTGCGTTTCTCTCCCTTGCAACGAGGCTTCATCAATGCGCCTTCCACCGGGCCAACCGAGACCTAGTATGGAAGCCGCTTTATCAAATGCCTCACCCGCTGCATCGTCGACTGTTTTTCCAATGCAAACAGCAGTGAGTGGATCGTCTAGTTTTAAAATCGACGTGTGACCTCCTGAAACTACGAGTCCGATTGCAGGGTAGGTCGGTTTCGCACCTGTGAGTTGTGGAGCTGCAAGGTGTGCAAGGACGTGATCGACTGCAACGAGTGGTTTCCCAAGTGACCACGCAAGTGTTTTTGCAGCGCTGACGCCTACGAGTAAGGAACCGATCAGACCAGGGCGATTCCCAACAGCAACACAATCAACCTCGTCGAGTGTGATTTGTGCTTGTTCGAGGGCTGTTTGGATGATTGGTAGGATCCGTTCAAGGTGTGCTCGACTTGCAATCTCAGGGACGACTCCGCCATACTCCATGTGTAGATCATCTTGCGATGCGACTACATTGGAACGTACGTCTTCTCCATCTATCACAACTGCTGCAGCAGTTTCGTCACAACTCGATTCTATGCCTAGTATCAAACACATGTTTCACTACTCAATTGAAGTTTCGCTCTCTTGCAATTCAGTATTCACTTCCTCATCCTCGACTGTCTCACCTTGTAGTACGGCGACTCTCGTTTCAATTTCGTTAATTGCTTTCAAGTGAAGTTCTTTCGCCTTACCTAATTTTTCTAATTCATCCGAAATGCTAGCAGCAACTGGGTCATCATCATTTAGTGTTGGCCACGAACCATCTCGTACTCTGATCTCGAATACTCGAAGTGCTTCAGCAAGTTGCACATCGCCAAGGACGGTTTCAATCCAACTCGCATCTGGACATGGATCGGAATCTGGTTCATTGTTCGTAATGACTCTATAGGGTTCGGTTGTTTTAATTCTCTCGATATGATCTTCAACAGATTCAATGACGACGAGGCCATCAGAGGGATCGACACCCCATAATTTCTTGTCTTCTGTAAGCTTTTTGTCAATCGTTCTGCCGGTAGGAAGGTCGTACCGTGCGACAGTCAGTTTGAGGAGACCACCCGCAATCTCTTGGACTTCTTGCACGGATCCCTTCCCAAAACTACGACTTCCCAAGACTGCTGCTCGACCATTTCCTTGCAACGCTCCAGCGACAATTTCTGCTGCAGAAGCGGAGTTGCCATTGATGAGAATCAGGATTGGTATGTCACCAATTTCTGTTTTCGATGTCGCACTCGCACCGCTTGTTGGCTTACTTCTTCCGGTTACTGATACGATTTCTCCAGTACCAAGGAACATGTCGACAATAGCAATTGCTGCATCAAGTGCTCCACCTGGGTTATCACGAAGATCAAGAACTATGCCTTGATCAAGTCCTTCTCTCGAGAGCATATGCAAAACAGAACGAAGTTCCCGAACAGTATTCCCAGTAAATTGTCGTAACCGAATATATGCAATGCCAAGATCATCACTCAGACACCAATTCCACTTTTGGTTTCGCCGAATAAGTCCTGAAACAGTTGCGGAAATGATGTGTCCACGTGTTACTGTGACCTCTTCTTTTTCACCATCTGGATGTCGGACAAGCAAATCTACTTGCGTACCAACTGGTCCAGTGAGCCGACTCACTAATTCCTGAATCGTATCAGCAGTCGCATCTTCCCCTTGAATCTTTTCAATAATGTCACCTGCAAGAATGCCAGATCGCAGTGCTGGAGAATTCTCCATTGGTGACACGATCATAAGTTCTTTCTTATCGTCATTTTCGACCATACGAACTTCTGCGCCAATTCCCGCATAATCACCTTCAAGATCTTTTGTAAACGTATCGATCTCACGCGATGGTATGTAGACAGAATACGGATCGTCGAGTGATTCGAGCATCGCATTGATCGCTGCTTCTTGCATTGCTTCTTGATCAGGTTCTGCGATGTGCCGATTCACAACAAGACGATGGACGTCAATGAGTGGATCGTAAAAATCATAACTCGGTGTTGCCGAATGTAAAGCGAGTGCTAATTGCACAGCAGCAAGTGTTGTGAGAAGTACAAGCAGGATTGGCATAAAGCGTGAGCGGCGTGTCATCGTCGTATTCCTTTCCCCGAAACCCCATAAGAATGTAGTATTATCAGTGTAATAGTTCTGTAAGTACAATACCATACACGAGAAGGAGTTATCACGCATACCTGTATGGGTTATCAAAAACGAGAAGATTTAAATGTTGTTTCGGAGAGAGCAATTTTAGTTGCTTTAACCTTATACGGAGAAAAAATATCGCTCGATGAACGATTTGCAGAATTAGCAGCACTCACAGAATCAGCAGGGGGCGAAGTTGTTGGTCATTTGACCCAGAAACGGAGGTTGCCGAGGGGGAAAACGTTCGTTGGCAAGGGGAAACTTGAGGAATTACGATCTTTAGCAGAATCAACGAATGCTTCGGTGATCATTTTTGACCATGATTTAACTCCCGCGCAAATTCGTAACGTAGAGAGAGAAACTGAAAAGAAAATCATCGACAGAAGTGAACTCATCTTAGATATTTTTTCGAGCAGAGCAGCAACGGCTGAAGCTCGATTACAAGTCGAGATTGCACAGCTTGAATACACGTATCCTCGGCTTCGTGCGATGTGGGATCACCTCGGACAAGTTACTGGTGGTTCGCCTGTTGGTATTGGCACGAGAGGCCCTGGTGAACAGCAGTTAGAGATTGACAGGCGTCTTGTACAAAGAAGATTAAAACAACTACGACGTGAACTCGAAGCGCTGCAACTACGATCTGTTCGTGAAGTTGCAAAGCGCAACACCGATCATTTTACCGTCGGTCTTGTCGGATACACCAACGCGGGAAAATCGACATTGTTTAACACACTTACTTCTGGTGGAGCTTGGTCACATGATCAGTTGTTTGCTACGTTGTCAACACGGATAGAACGGTGGGAATTAGGGGGTGGTGTTGCGGCGATGCTCTCAGATACAGTTGGTTTCGTGCGAAGATTGCCCCACCACCTTGTTGCAAGTTTTCGATCAACACTTGAAGAAACAGTCAATTGCCAACTTCTATTGGTTGTTGTTGATGCATCAGACCCTGCAGCTGCGCACCAATTACAAACTGTAGAAACTACGTTACAAGAGATCGGTGCGACAGAACAACCGAGAATTGTTCTACTCAATAAAATAGATAGAGTCACGGAACTCGCAGATACACTTGTTTTAACTTCCACATATCCAGAAGCGATTCAACTAAGCGCTGTGACTGAAGAGGGAGTAGGTGCCTTAGAGCAAGAGGTGAGGTCATTTGTACTCGGTCCAGTTCGAGAAGTGGAGCTAAGTTTGAACACATCTGCTGGTAAGGCAATCGATTTTATTGAAAAACGCACCGAGGTATTACGTAGAGATTGGAAGGATGGTCGCACGTTGTACAAAGTAAAGTTGGGGCAACGTCAACTTGGGCAATTGATGACCCGTGGTGGAGATTTGTTCGTCAATAATTTGCCGGCAACAGAAGCAGAAGCGCAACTTTGGCCATCTGACCCAACGCCAGATTCATGTTGTCAGATTCCACCCCATAGAATGCAAGATTCAACAGAACAAGGATTATAGGAATTTACACTTGACACCACGCGAACAAGGACTCGACACATTTGCACATGACTTGAACCCAGCGATGGTAGGGATGATTCGCTCATGGCAGGGAGATCCAGAACTTGACCCTTTGTATCGCAGAGTCCAAGCGAGCAAAACTCGAAGAGGGTTCTTAGATTGTTTTGCAGAAACACTTGTTGCAGGACACGCCAAGCAAGCTGGTTGTAGAGTAGCTGTCGAGGTGCCAACACCTAACGGCCGGACAGTGGATTTGCACGTACAAAAAGAGTCGAAGTCTTTGTTTGTTCACATCAAACGTTTAGGCGGTACTCAAACAACTTCGCGACGGTTGACAATCTCTTCACGGCTTCGGATTCTAGAAAAAATAAATCGTCCCTTAGTTGTCAAAATCCGGTGGCATGATGGGCTTGATGATTCTTCGATGCAAGCATTCGTACTTGCTGCAGGCCAATTCATCGAACGTGCAAGTTTGGGAGATGAGCATGTTGTAAAAGATGCGCAAGGCACCGAGTTAGGAGGTGTAAAAATCGTTGCGCCAAATGATGAGGGCAGAGTCTCGCTAGTGATAGGCTTACCAGAGGGTTTTGTTGATCACACTTCAAGAATTGTTCGGTTAATCAAACGAGCGCAGAAACAATTTATGCCAAAGGAAGCAAACCTTGTACTTGTGTGTACGCCTCAATCAACAGGTGTAGAGTCAGTGAAATCTGCATTTTTTGGCACGCATGAAGAGCGTTGGGACGCACATCCACCTAAAGGATCTCGAGTCGCTGTGGGGAGAAGCGATGATGGAGTGTGGAGTGGAAACCAACACCCCGAATCACAACTTGGTGGGTGGTTTTGGTTGGCGCCGATGCATCACCAATACCAAGGAAAATTCTGGGTTCGAGAGGGTTGCTCGTTCGGAGGTGATCTCATTGATTTCGCATCCGATATGTTTGACACGTAGCACGCATCTTTCGATAAGATGCGTTGTTCACAAAGGAGAAACCAATGAATGACCCTCGGTATACAAAACTTGCAGAGCTACTGATCCATCACTCTACTGCGCTCGAAGCGGGGGAACACATTTTGATCGAAGCATTTGATATGCCTCGGGAAATGATTATTGAGCTTGTAAAAGTCGTACACTCTGTTGGAGGAAACGCACATGTTGCAATACGTGATGCACGAATCATGCGTGCTTTGCAAGCAGGTGGTACAGATCAAGCGTTTGAAATTTGGTCTGAATATGACCTTGAGCGAATGAAGCGAATGGATGCGTACCTAGGTCTTCGAGGCTCTCACAATGTAAGCGAAGCGAGCGGGATTGATGCAGAACGGCAACAAGCAATGAGCCGTTTGTACGGGATCCCTGTGCATATGCAACGTCGTTTGAACCACACAAAATGGTGCGTCCTTCGGTGGCCAACTCCAGCGATGGCTCAACTTGCTGGTATGAATACAGAAGCGTTTGAAGATTTCTACTTCGATGTTTGCACGCTCGATTACAGCAAGATGGCAGAAGCTTCCGAAAAATTAGTTGCTGTGATGAATGGAACAGATCAAGTGCATGTTCAAGGTCCAGACGATACGGATTTGCGTTTTTCGATCAAAGATATCCCAGCGATTGCCTGTGCTGGCAACATGAATATTCCAGATGGAGAAGTGTTTACCGCTCCTGTAAAAGATTCTGTCAATGGTGTGATTCATTACAACACGCCATCGATTTATCGTGGTCACTCTTTCGAGAACATTCGCCTAGAGTTTAAAGATGGAAAAATCGTTCGTGCGACTGCCGATCAAGGAGAAGAGCACCTTGAAGATATTTTCGATTCGGATGCAGGCGCGAGGTTCGTCGGTGAATTCGCAATCGGATTCAACCCATTTATCAAAGAAGCGATGAAAGACATTTTGTTTGACGAGAAAATAGCTGGCTCAATGCACTTCACACCTGGCAATGCGTATGATGATGCGTGCAATGGGAACAAATCAGAAGTCCACTGGGATCTTGTTTTGATTCAACGCCCTGAATATGGTGGTGGCACTATCAGTTTTGATGGAGAGGTCATACGTAAAGATGGGCTGTTTGTCGATGATCGACTGCTTGATTTGAACCCAGAACATCTTGCAGGCGAACCAGTTTGTTGCTGATTTGTAGCCCCATAACTCAGGTAAAACCCTCATAACTATCGTCTTTTGTACTTCGATGTGTGGATCTGACTCCTCGAGGTGTAGACGTACGTAGACGTGGTCGATGGTGTGGCTATGCCAAAAAAACAACCAAGGAAGATGAAGAAACCACTTCGCTTAGGTGAAGTGTTGATCGAGCAGGGATTACTTTCAGAATCGCAAGTTACGCAGATTCTCTCAGAACAGGAACTCTCAGGTAGACCTTTTGGAGTTCTCGCAGAAACGATGTTTCACGTTTCAGTTGAAGCAATAGAAGAAGCGTGGGCATGTCAATATGCACATAACACTCGTACGATTGATCCATTTATTGAAATTCCTCGAAATGATGCTAAAGCGTGCATCACTACACGCCAAGCGTGGCAGTTTCGGTGCTTGCCGATGTCCCTTGAAGGGAAGACGCTTGTCATTGCAACCACACCTACACATGTACGGAAGGCTTTAAAATTTGCCACTGGTGTTCTGAATCGTCCAGCGTACTTTGTCATGACAACAGACAATCGATTAGCTGCAGCGCTCAGCGAACACTTCCCTATCGCAGGGATGGGAAGTTCTTCGGTTAGCGGAGAAGCGATTAACCGTCTTGTGACAAAAATGCGGCTCGATCGATTGAGAGAATCTGCTTAGGAAAAAACGATCGCACGATTGTTGTGAATGAAAACTCGATCTTCGAGGTGCCAACGAACAGCCCGCGCGAGAACAGTTCGCTCATTATCACGACCCTTGCGTATTAACTCTTTGACGGAATCTTTATGAGAAACTCGTATGATTCCCTGCTCGATGATTGGTCCTTCGTCAAGATCTGCTGTCGCGTAGTGGGCGGTCGCACCAATAAGTTTGACCCCTTTTTCGTATGCTTGGTGGTATGGTTTACCACCAGCAAATGCGGGTAAAAATGAGTGATGGATATTAATAATTTTTCCTGCGTATTTCTGCGTAAATGACTCGCTAAAAATTCGCATGTACCGAGCAAGAACAATGAGGTCGATTTTTTCCGTATCTAGAAGTGACTCTTGTACATGTTCAACGTCAAGATCACCAGAAGTCTGGACGGGAATATGGTGAAAGGGAACATCAAACTGTTTTGCAACGCACGATAATTCCGGGTGATTTGAAATCACCATGGCGATGTCACAATGTAAGTCTCCATCCCGATTCAGTAAGAGTAGGTCATACAAGCAATGATCTTCCTTGGACACAAAAATTGCAACACGCTTGGTTTCATCTGCCCAACGGATTTGAATATCCATTTGATAGGATTCTCGAAGGGGATCAAGGTGTTTGTTTAACACAGCAGTATCAATTTGTGTATCGCAAGAAATATGAATTCGTTGCAAAAAAGTATCAGAGAGCGAATCGGTGTATTGGGCTGCATCCAAGATGTTACAACCAGCTGTATGTAAAGCAGCAGTGACGTGCGCAACAAGACCAAGTTGATCTGGGCAGGAAACGAGAATCACGGCTTCGAGTTGTGTGGTCATTTTGGGTTCTTCGGCCGATTACGGTCGGAAATGGCGAAACCCGGACTTGAACCGGGGACACCTGCATTTTCAGTGCAGTGCTCTACCAACTGAGCTATTTCGCCGAGGGGTGCAAAGGGTACCCTACTTAGGCTTTCCCATCAAGCCTTGATCTTCGTCACTTTGATCGTTCCAAGTAAATCTTTTTGGATGTCTTGAATTGCAGCAAACTCCTTTTTCCATTGATTGGAGCGTGTGAGGTCAAGTGTAGAACTGATGCATTCTGTTTCTGTTTCTGATCCCTTTGAAAGGATTTCTCCCATATGAGAGAGGATGAGCGACGTGCCACCCCACTCTGATACCGCATCTTTTCCGATCCGATTGCTCGCAACGACATACGCTTGGTTTTCAATTGCTCTTGCTCTGAGGAGAATTTCCCAATGGGCGATTCGCACAAGAGGCCAGCTTGAAGAAACGGTGAAGACATCAACCCCTTGAGCAGCCGCGGGACGCCACAATTCTGGAAAGCGGATGTCATAACAAATAGAGGGGCAGATTTTGACCCCTCCAATGTCAACGATGAGCAGGGAATCTCCTGTTTTGAAGTACTCGTTTTCACACATCGGATTGCATGTAAAAACTTTGGTGTAGGTCCCGACCCGTTCACCTGAGGGTGAACAAATCGTGACGCAATTTTTACCGAATGCACCCTCGTTGTCAGTCCATCCAACTTGAATCCAGCACCCGTATGTTTTTGCGAGTTCGCATGCCCAATCGACCGTCCCCACATTCGTGATCCTGTCGAGTTTCATTGACCAACCAGTGTCAGTCATTTCTTGCAACACTACAAAGGTATCTTTAGTAGTGTTGATGCCGTTGAGCATCCGTTCGACAACCGTACGATTTTCTGCAATGTTGTGTAGTTTGGCGTTGAATTGCAAGGCATGAAACAACATGTGTGGAGATTCTACCCGTTTTGAACAAATGGACGATAGAGTCAGATGCGGTTTACAAGCAGGGGTATTCTTCTAGGGTTTCTTCTCTTTGATGTACTCATTTTGACGCTCTTTGCGTTTTATACAGCGAGTCAAGCGGTCGTTCTAAAGGGGAACACACCGATTCCGAGTTGGATTGGAATCTCACTCTCTTCTCTCGTTTTTATAGGCTCTCAAGCACTATTTGTGCTTCCCCTTGTAAAACCGCCAACGGTAACATCGCGGGGTAGGCCTCTCTTTTGCAGCATCTTGATTGCAAGTTTTTTCGCCGCACTGCTCACGACAGTGTTTGCGTGTATGGTTCTCTCTATCATTGTAGTTTTAACGAATGGGGATGACAAAACTGGAATGTTGGCACTGTGTTTTGTGGGGTGGTGGGGAATTGAATGGTCTGAATTCTTCACCCTCAATCAATCAAATCGTGAGATGCCCATTCTGATCATCGAGCTCTCTTTCCTTGTCCTTTGTTGGATTGGTTGGTCAATTCCCTTGTGGATTTTTGCAAATCGTAGGCACCGAGATCCAGGGATTCTTGTGCGAATTACTGGAAAATTGTTTGCTGGAACGATCGTTGAATTGTTGCTCGCAATCCCGCTCACCTTGATCATAAAACGGCGAACAGACTGCTACTGCGCAACAGGTTCGTTCGGTGCGTTGATTTTCTCGTTGATGGGTTGTCTCTGGCTGTTTGGTCCGGGGATAGTGATCGCGCTTTTTTGGAAAAAACGTCCTTGGGAGAAGGATCACTGTTTTGCGTGTGGGTATCCACGAAAAGTAGCGGCATCCACCAATTGCAGTGAGTGTGGCACAGCATTCCATTAAAAAAACTAACCGAGGGTTAGTTTTTCGAGGGTCAACAAAGGGCGATCGACGGGACTCGAACCCGCGACATCCAGGATCACAACCCGGTGCTCTACCAACTGAGCTACGATCGCCGTAGGGTCGTGCAGAATATCCGCAGAAAGCTGCGGGGTCAAACAATACACTTTGCTGATTCTGCTTGTTTTTATGCTAGAAGATAGTCGACAATTGGAGTAGAATGTCACGATTATCTTTACTTCACTTTTGAGGTCTTTTCGCAAAGGACATGCAATGACTACAGCACTTCAACCACTGTCTTTTCCGGGTATTACGATGCACTCCAATTTGAGCACAGCGGAACTTGTCGAGCGATCACTTCGCCGAGGTGAGGGATGCCTTGCATCCAATGGCGCACTTTGCTGTGACACAGGTGACCGGACAGGTCGGAGTCCTAACGACAAGTTTGTAGAGGATACGCCGGGCATCCATGATGCGATTGCTTGGGGATCCACCAACCGCCCAATTTCGCCAGAAAACTTTGCAAAAGTTGAAACTGCTGCGATCGAACACCTCAAAAAACGAGATGAACTTTTTCGTTTTGATGGTTTTGCTGGGGCAGACGAGCGATATCGTCTTAAAGTCTCTGTTGTGACGGAAGAAGCTTGGCATTCTCTTTTTGCCGCAACAATGTTCATTCGTGGTTCACAAGTAGAGGGGTCCGCTGAGGGGTTCGATCCAGATTGGACGATCATCAACGCGTGCAATTTACACATTGATGCGTACGAGTCATGTGGGTTGAATAGCCCAGTTGCAGTACTCCAATCGATGGAACAGAAGAAAGTTGTCATCGTTGGTACGAGATATGCGGGTGAGATCAAAAAATCTATTTTTTATGCGATGAACTTTGACATGACAGAAGCAGGCGTGTTTCCAATGCATTGTTCAGCGAACGTAGACAAAGATGATGTGGCGAATGTTGCGCTCTTCTTTGGTTTGAGTGGTACAGGAAAAACAACTCTTTCTGCAGATCCTAATCGACCTCTCATTGGCGATGACGAGCATGGTTGGAGTGATGATGGCGTGTTCAACTTTGAAGGAGGGTGCTATGCCAAGTGCATCAAACTTTCAAAAGAGGGTGAGCCACAAATTTGGGATGCAATCAAATTCGGCTCAGTTCTTGAAAATATTGTGCTTGATACGCAAACCCGTGTTCCTGATTACGATGACGGCTCAAAAACAGAAAATACGCGCGTTGCGTACCCCGTTGATTACATTCCGGATGCGATCATCCCGAGTGTTTGTGGGCATCCAAAAAATGTTATTTTCCTTACTGCTGATGCCTTTGGCGTGCTTCCCCCAGTTTGTAAGTTGACTCCTGAACAAGCGATGTATTACTTCATCAATGGGTACACATCAAAGCTTGCTGGGACAGAAGCTGGTGTTACTGAACCACAACCAAACTTTAGCCCTTGTTTTGGTGGGCCGTTTCTTCCACGAAGACCCATGGAATACGCAGACTGGCTCGCAAAACGTGTTGAAGAACAGGATTCAAACGTTTGGCTACTTAACACTGGTTGGACAGGTGGACCGTACGGAACTGGTGCACGGTTTAGTTTGCAATACACTCGAGCATTCGTAACAGCAATCCTCAATGGATCACTCGCTCGATCTGAGTTTGTCGAGCATCCAATCTTTGGATTACATATGCCAACAACAGCACCAGATGTACCCTCAGAAGTCCTCGATCCGAGAAAAACATGGGCGAGCGGCGATGCGTACGACACCAAAGCGACCGAACTTGCGAAGAAATTCAGAGCCAACGATGAGAAATACGACATGTCTGATGCGGTTCGAGGTGCGGGTCCACGCGTTTGACGTCTATATATTCAAAGCCATGAGATCATTTGTTGTGTAGGAACCCCTAGATCGCGATTTGGGTCTATGGCGGTAGACTGCCTACATTCACAGAGCAATCGAATATCGGACGCGTAGAGTAGAAAAACCGAACGATTCGTCGGTTTTTCGTCACAAACCTCGTGGTACTACTGAATTACGTTCGTATCACTGACGATGCAGGAGGAGTACTAACGTCGTAGCGGAGCTGCGGCATTCACGAACTCCTAACTTGAAGGTGAACGAGGCTATGACGAATCCGTTCGAAAAAGATGTACTTACTACTGGCGAAGTCGCAAAGATTTGCAATGTTGCAGCACGCACAGTGAGCAAGTGGTTTGATTCTGGTCAACTTGAAGGGTATCGAATTCCCGGATCGAAAGATCGCAGAATTCCCGTTCAAGGATTGATGAAATTTATGCAAGCCCATGGTATTCCACTTGATGGTTTGATGGCAGGCAACACACGTGTACTGGTTGTGGATGGCGACAAAGAGGTGATCAGTGCACTTGAGCGTGTGTTTGGGGACCAAACAGAGTACGTTGTTCACACTTCAAACAACCCATTCACGGCTGGGCTTGAATGCGAACGCTTTCGTCCACATGTCATGCTTTTCGATCTCTCGTTTTGTGGTGAAGACTATGGCACATTTGCAAAATCATTCCAGGGGAATGCTGAACTGCAGGCGACGAAGGTGATCGCTATGACTGGCCGTTTGACCGAAGGTCAAATGACACATCTCACCTGCAGCGGATTTGATGGTGTCCTGAGTAAGCCGTTTACGGTCCGTCAGGTGATTGAAGCCATCGAAAACGCCGTTGCCCTCGTATATTGACTCCTTTCCTTCTGGTTTTCCAACAAACCAGTGTGTGATACGCGACCCCGTAATTTTGCGGGGTCGTGTTGCATTGGTACCATAAGCAAATGCACGTAGGTCTTTTGCAACTCAATCCCACAGTCGGCGATGTTCGCGGGAACACTGCTCAGCTCATTGATGCAGCGATGCGTACAGATGCAGACCTCCTTGTTACACCCGAGCTTGTTATTTCTGGGTATCCCCCACGCGACATACTGTTCTGTAGTGGATTTGTCGAAGCGTGTGAATCGGCTGTTGAAGAAATCGCAACTGCAATTTCAAAAACAGTGTTGATAGGGCACCCCCGAAGGGATCAAACTTCTAACAGACTTCGAAACAGTGTTTCTGTGATTGAAAACAATGAGATTGTCGCAGTCGTCGACAAACATCTTCTTCCTGGATACGACGTCTTCGATGAAGATCGATATTTTGAAGCAGGCAAAGAGCAGAGCATCGTTACGCTTTCTTTTGGAAAAATCGGTATCGCAATTTGCGAAGATTTTTGGAGGGGATTTGATGTTGATGCAGCGCCTGAGTACAGCGAAAACCCAACCGCTACGTTTGGGAAAGAGGGATGCAAACTCATTGTTTCACCAAGCGCATCTCCCTTTGTTGCAAAAAAAAGAAAATTGCATCTTGAACATGCACATGCCGTTGCTAGAGAAAATGATTGTTGCGTACTGATGGTCAATCAAGTTGGTGGTAACGATGATCTGATTTTTGACGGTGGTTCATTTGTTATGGGATCAGAGGGGTTGATCGAAGAAGCTCCACTTTTTGAAACTGCAACGATAACTGTGGATATTGAGAACTCGACAACGCATTCGATGCCAACGAAAGATGTACACGAAGCGCGGTTCCAAGCCTTGGAACTTGGCGTGCACGATTATTGTAAAAAAACTGGGCACAGTACCGTGTTGCTTGGTCTCTCCGGAGGAATTGATTCAGCACTCGTTGCCACAATTGCCGCGAAAGCACTCGGTTCTTCCAACGTCACAGGCGTGTTGATGCCTTCAAGATATTCCTCACTAGGTTCTATTGAAGATGCTGAAGCACTTGCAGAAAACCTTTGTATCAAAACACTGACGTTGCCAATTGAGCACATGCATCGAGCATTTGAACGAACACACGAAGATTCGAGTTTGCAAATCGAAGGGCTCGCTGCAGAAAATGCTCAAGCTCGCATTCGTGGTGTACTTCTGATGTCCCTTGCGAACGAACAAAATGCACTGTTACTTGCAACAGGGAATAAATCTGAACTCGCGGTTGGATACAGCACACTCTATGGTGACATGTGCGGGGCAGTTTCGGTCATTGGTGATCTGTACAAAACAGAAGTGTGGGAAATGGCACGATGGGTCAACCAATCTTCTTGTTTTGATCACCCCCCAATACCAGAAAATTCCATAACGAAGCCACCATCGGCAGAGTTACGTCCTGATCAACTCGATGAAGATTCATTGCCACCCTACGAAGAACTCGATGCAATTTTGAAACCACATATCGACGGCGATTTAGGACTCGAAGATATTGACAAGACAACACCGTTTACAACCGAACTGATTCGACAAGTGCTCGCTTTGGTGGATCGTTCGCAGTTCAAACGTGATCAAGCATCTGTGATTCTTAAAGTCGCACCCCGAACATTTGGCCGTGGGCGACCAATGCCAATCGTGATGAAGCGTTCGTGGGAACGTGCGAGGCAACTTTTATGACGATCCGAAAGCTCTCACCTCTATTGATTAACCAAATCGCAGCTGGGGAAGTTGTTGATCGGCCAGCTAGTGTTGTAAAAGAACTTCTTGAAAATGCACTTGATGCTAGCAGCACGAGAGTCACAGTAGATCTTGAACGTGGTGGAAAGGATTTGATTTGTGTGCGGGACAATGGATCAGGTATTGCCCCTGATGAACTTGTTCTTGCTGTTGCATCACACGCAACGAGTAAAATCTCAGAAGAGCAAGACCTCGCCTCGGTTGCCTCTCTTGGTTTTCGAGGCGAAGCAATTGCTTCGATAGGTTCTGTGAGTCATCTTACAATTACCAGCAGAAGGCAATGCGATGAATCTGCAATGCAAATTGTAGTTGAGGGAGGTGTGGTTTCTGAACCAAAGCCAATTGCGTCGAGTGTTGGTACAACAGTTGAAGTACGTAGGTTGTTTTACAACACGCCAGCTCGACGGAAATTTTTGAAATCTGATGGAGCTGAAACAACAAGGGTGCGTGATGTTGTTCAGCGAATAGCAGCATCACACCATGAAACTGGGTTTACGTTGAAAAGTGGAATACGCACACTTCTCTCTTACGATCCCTGTTCCTCAACTGCTCGGTTACTCGATATTTTTGGGGGTGAACTATCAGATCAAATGCTTGAATTGACAGGTCAAGCGGAAGGGATTCGGCTCTGGGGACTTGCTGGGAAACCAGAAGTTGCAAGGCCAACGTCAAGATACCTTCGCATTCATGTGAATGGTCGCTCTATTACAGATTCTTCCTTGACGCACGCGATCAAAGAAGCATATAGAGGGTTCATTGAACCGAACCGTTGGCCAACTGCTGCGATATTTATTGAAATGGATCCCGCACTGGTTGATGTCAATGTGCACCCACAAAAAAGTGAAGTGCGATTTAGAGACAGAGATGTCATGTGGAGGTTGATCAATACATCCGTTGCAACAACATTAGGTACAGAAGATTTTGTCCCTTTGTATAACCCCGCCCAACCCTCTTCGCATACAAGGATTGGTTCACAGCAAGCATTCGGTACTGGGATTCCTACAACGTTTCCAGTGGATGAAACAAGGAAAGCGGTATCGGGCATCGAACTTTCACAACCAACACCTTTGCCAACAATTCTTGGAAGCGATGATGTCTTGCAAGTGCATAAATGTTTTCTTGTAACGCAAGATGAAACAGGTCTGCTAATTATCGATCAACATGCGTTGCACGAAAGAGTGATGTTCGAGGAGTTAAAAGAGCGTATGGCACAAGGGAATTTAGAATCCCAACAATTACTCGTGCCAGAGTCGTTTCCTGCGGACACAGCTTGGCTCGAGGCGATTGAAACGCACGCTGAGTTGTTTACCAAACTTGGCATTGACATTGCTCCTTCTGGCCCAGCCTCCATTTCGGTGTACGCACTTCCTACCTTGTTGGTTTCAAGAAACGTTGATGGGTCTGAGTTTATTTGTGACCTACTCGATACACTTGGAAACAAAAACGTACCGAGTAGCGAAGAAGAAGCCCTCTCGGAAATACTTGACATGATGTCTTGCAAAGCAGCGATCAAAGCTGGCGATCAACTAACACAGAAAGAATTGAAGGTTCTCCTGCAAAAACGCAGAGAAATCGAACGAGGGAGTTCTTGCCCGCATGGAAGACCGACCACAATGCGATTATCAATCGAAGAATTGGAGCAACGATTTGGAAGAAAGTAACATCCAATGTACAGTTTTGTTTTTTGCTGCAGCTGCAGAGGCAACGGGTGAACGAGAGCTTCAATTGTCTCTTCCTTTTGGATCGACAGTTGCTGATGCTTTTGAGGAACTTGTCCGCTCATGTTCTTCTTTGCAAAAGTTGCAACAATCGTGCGCATTAGCAGTTGACGAAAAAATAGTTCCAATGGACACCTCCTTAACTGATGGTTGCACAATTGCAATCCTTCCTCCTGTGAGTGGTGGGTAAATGGGTTTGCCTTCTTACAATGAAGCGTTGGAATTGGCTTGCTCGATAGTCCATCAAATCGAGAGTTTTGAATGTGTACCACTTGGTTGTTCAATCGGGAGGGTCCTTGCAAGTGATATTCATTCAGACCGAGACTTGCCTCCGTACAATCGCAGCCAAATGGACGGGTACGCAGTTCATGCAAGCGAAATACACCAAGGTGTTTCTCTCGAAGTTGTAACGAGAATCGCAGCAGGTTCATCTTCCTCTGTGGCTACAAAACCAAACCAATGCGTTGCAATTGCCACAGGCGCACCTGTCCCTCCACAATTCGATGCAGTCGTCCAGCATGAATTGACTGATCGAGGGGACCTTACGGGCAAGAAGGTGACATTTCATGTGGACAACGTTCGTGTAGGGAACGCAATTCACAAACGTGGTGTCGATGCAACGGAGGGGGCATCTGTTATACCTGCAAGAACCATATTGGCCTCGCACCACATCGGCATTGCGGCAACTGTTGGTACAACAGATTGCACTGTTGTGCAGCGACCGAGTGTCATCCTTTTGACGAGTGGTGATGAAGTAGTTGGACAACAAGAAACACCAGAGGATCATCAAATCAGAAATGGCAATGGGCCGATGCTCTGTTCCCTCTTCGAATCATTTGGATGTGAAGTACTCCGCCATGTACATGTGCAAGATGATCCTACTTCTACGAACAAGGCCATCGATCAAGCATTGCAAGACTGTGAACTTCTAGTGACAGTGGGGGGGATCAGTGCCGGTGAACGAGACTTCTTTCCAAGGGCTTTTGAACAAAGTGGGGTGGATTGTGTTGTCAAAGGTGCAGCGATTCAACCTGGGAAACCCGTGATGGTTGGAAGAAAAAATGAAACGATTGTACTTGGTTTACCGGGCAATCCTGTTTCAGCACTTGCATGTGCGCATGTATTTGGAAGACCAATCGTTCAAACTATGCTTGGAGTTCAGCAAGCAATGCAATGGATAGAATTGCCACTTGCTGAAGCAGTTCTTCCAAACCAACACCGTACTGCCTTTCGGCCATGCACTATTGTTGATGGAAGTATTCTGATTCCATCGTGGCAAGGCTCTGGTGATTTGGTACACACGTCGACTACGATTGGCCTTGCACAATTGCCGATGATGGATGCCAAAATTCCTGCAGGTACACATGTTCCGTTTTTGCGATTTTCTCGCTGAATCACATCTTTTTAGGCGATTCTTATTGGTACTCGACCATCGTACATGTTCTTGGGTCGTACGCACTCTCGTTCTCGCTAAGAAACCCGTTGGGTTCCCACTGATCGTACTCGCAGTTTGACTGGAATTTTCGCGTAACGTTACTGACGTGTCCATCGAGCCAACCTACTACCGTAGAACCTGTGTGACGAAATGACTGTGTACCAGCGCAGGAAAGACCACCATCGTTGTCGTTTGGTGCTCGCATAAAACGATTCGTTCTGTACCCAGCCATGTCACCACCAATTTCACCTCCATCGCCAAACATGGCTGCGTGCGCAGGATGTTTGCATGCAGAAGGGGCAATGCCTTTTCGCGCTTCTTCTAAACCCTGTAAGACAGAGGCTTCCGCGCCGATGAAGTCCGTGTTGTAGTTGTACCCACTGCCAGACCCACCTCGAGCATGTTGATGTTCTGGGCAAGTGAACGCAGCTTCAGGAGTTGTGCAGTAGTCCCAAATCAACGTGTCCCACGTTACGGTGTTCCATGTTCCTCCTATTTGTTCATAATAAATCGCAGGGGGATAGATTCCATGTTCCGATTGATAGGAAAACGAAGCAACGACTAGATCTCGTTGATTGTTCTTACATCTGAGTGTATGTGACTGCTTTGCTGTCGAGTTGATTGCAGGAACAAGTATTGAAATCAGTAGGCCTAGAATTGCGATGACAACAAGCAATTCGATCAGAGTAAATGCTCGGAACTGTTTCACGACCAGTTGCCAATAATGACGAGTAAATCACTGACATCAATCTGAAAATCGTTGTTGAAATCAGCGAGTGGTCCGCCAAGTGGCATTGCTCCAAAGTTTGCAATGAGTGCAAGTAGATCAGCAACATCGACAACTCCGTTCATGTCAACATCGCCAGCGATTTGGGGTGCGACATCCGAAACTCCGTCAATTTCTGGTGAGAGTTCACTGCCTTCACTCGCTGTGATCCGTACGTATGAGATACTCGAAAGACCAGTTGACGCAAGATCGATGGGAGTTCCACCACCCGAGTTTCCGTAGAATTGTTGCAAAGTTGTAAACCCCAACCCGCTGACATCTTCAATCGTTAGGCGTGGATCTACTGGTAACAAAAAGTTTGTTTCAATTGTTCCGGGCGTCGCATCATAGATGCCACTGTCTACAAATCCACACGTTGGCCAAAGTTCGTCAATCACAGCATTCGTGATGCCTACCCAGTTTTCTCCATCTTCTGAAACTTCAATTCGACCAGCATCGTTACTGAACATACCGTCCACGACACCGTTTGGGTATGAGCCATCTATGAAACCCGTGTTCCCGAATATGATCAGATCAATACCATAAGGATTGGCTTGGTCATCAATAACAGGTTCTTCGAATGCAAGAACAAGTTCACCACCTTCGCCGATCGATATAAGTTCGTTTGGCATCCATGGTGCATTGAATGGACTGACAACTCCCGGCCAAACACCCTCGCCAGTGAAGCGAGTTGGTTCGCCAATTGCGGAAGTTGGGTCGGTGTATCCATCGGCGGCTCCAGTTCCTGCTTCATATAAAACAACAGAATCTGCAAACGGATGTGAGAGTAGTGCGAAAACGATCAGGGGTGTTGGTGACATACGCGGTCTCCTTTGAGAATCCACGCGTAGGAGCGTCGTTGTGCCTTTGGAGCAGTCAGCAACGGTTCCCGATACGCGCGGGGTACACTGAACGACAAGTGAGGTTTTCCGGCTTCGGGATCGATACCTTTTCTACCTTCCCACTCAAACTGAGCAGTGGTTTCTTGAAAAGTGTTGCCAAATTAGGCAATCCCGTTACGGCGGCGCGTCCGCGGTGGTTTTTCACCACCTTCCCTATGACTCACACGGTGGAAAGTCACTATCTCAGTACACCTGAGGTACGCCCTGTCACAAGAAATGATAGCAGAATAGCTACAATTCGTTGACACTCTAGGAGGGGTGCGATACCCTTCCTAGTCTCAGAGCGGTTATTCTGACCGTTTTTCATATCCCGATGTATCTCCCCAATGGAGCAGTTCACATGATGATCACCCAAAACCGAATGTTTGCAATGTTCTTGACCGCCGTTTTGGCCGCTTGCACAGCAATCTCCCGAGCTCAAGATGCCGACACAGAAGCACTTGTAGACGATTTTGTGCATTATGCACTGATCGCAAACGTGGACCTTGCAGAAGCGAATGCAATTGCACTTTTGAGAAGTGAACTCAGTGATGAAGCATTGTACGAACTTGTGAATGAAACGAAACAGCGACAAGATCGTTTTGATCGTGCAATCGGTTGGGCGCTTTATGTAGATCGCCTCCAACCCCTTGCTGCGGAATTAGAAGCACGTGTCGAAACCGGACGAATTCAACTCATTCGTGATGCAGCCCAACTTGCAGAGGCGATTGATCTTTTGTCTGGCACGACAAGGCAAAGGTTGCTCGCTGAAGAGCGGCTCAATGCTGCAGGGGAATATGCTGTTCCACCTTTACTTCGAAGAATGTTTGAAAATCCAGATGCCCGAACAACTCGGATGGTCAGCAAAATGTTAGCAGACATCGGTGGAGATGCAGTGTTGCCTCTGACAGTTGCGCTTCCGCATCTCAATGGGGAAACACAAGTTGTTGTTTGTCGCGTTCTTGGTCAAATCGGATACGCACACGCAGCGCCAGCATTGCTTTCGCTCGCTCAAAACACAGATGCTAGTCCTGCTGCAGCACAAGCTGCAGCAGCTGCACTTCATGAAATCGGTATCTCCGTTGACTCTAATCTTTCAACGTTACAAACTGTTGTTGCAGGTCAATTTTTTGACGGTCAAGTTTCAGTGATGCCACTAGCAATTGCTGGAGTGAATAACTTTTGGGTCTGGGATGACATGTACGGATTAGAAACCCGTGACGTTCCTGAAAGTATTTTCGATGATGTCATGGCGATGTACTTCGCAGCCGCCGCGCTCTCAAACGACTCAAAAAACGAGCCTGCTATGAGCATGTTTGTTGCATCGAATTTAAGAAGAGCACGTGAACTTGGTAGAGATGCCGATTTAGTCTATGGAAATCTTGCCTATAGCCCTGAATTCTACGCCACGGTCTTTGGTCCTGAAGTTGCCAGTGATGTGCTTCAAATTGCGCTTGAGGACAACGACACACCGCTTGCACATGATGCCATTTCAGCACTTGCTCGAACTGCGGGTGCTACTGCTGCTGTGACGGGAGCAAATCAACCACTTGTGAATGCAATGTTTTACCCAGATCGTCGTGTGCAATACGAAGCTGCGATGACGATTGCCTCGACTTTGCCAGAGATGGATTTTGAGGGAAGTTACCGAGTCGTACCTCTACTCGCTTCTGCTGTACGAAGTGGAAATGCCATGTATGCAATCGTTGTTGGTGAAGACGAAGAAGTACGGAGACGAATTGGAACCTCTCTTGAACAGATGGGGTGGGCGATCGTGGGTGAAGGAGTAGACGCTGAACGTGCAGTTGAAGCTGCCGGAGTCATACCTGGGATCGATCTTGCTGTTGTCGCAGCGCGAACAGCTTCACACGGTGAACAAGTAGCGAGCGAATTGGGTGCGATGTCTGCAACGACTGCAACTCCTGTTTTACTTTTATCTGATGGTGTTGAAGTTCAGATACTCAGAGAAGCAACAGGGCAGCAAGACATGGTCGCAGCGGGGAACATTTCAATGTCTGATTCTGCTCTTGCAGCTGTGCTTGAAGGACTTCTTGCAAAAGCAGCAGGAGGTCGCCTCGATGCCGCCGAAGCAGAATTGTTTGCAGCTCGTGCACTTGCAGTCTTACGAGATATTGCCCTTGCAGACACAATTCTCGAAGTCGATGACGCAACCGGAGCGTTAGTTGACGCACTTGCAATCGCCGACCCAGTGACGAAATCACTCGTAGCTGAAACGTTGTCGATGGTTGATGCTCCACTTGCTCAACAAACGTTGGTGAGTGCAGCACTCGCAGATGGCACGATGGACGATCGAATACTGATGCTTGATGAAGCATCGGCATCTGTCCGCCGTTGGGGGAATTTGACAGCAGATTGGCAAGTCGATGAAATCATTCATCTCGTTGAGAGTACAAGTGGCGATGTAGCAGATGCAGCTGCAAGGCTCAATGGTGCGATTAATCATCCAGGTACATCAGTCATGATCTTCATGCCCTGATTGCCTCATAGACCCCGTATTCACACGCCGCCCTAGCTCAGTTGGTAGAGCGAAGCTTTCGTAAAGCTTAGGTCACGGGTTCGACTCCCGTGGGTGGCTCTGATCACATAGACCAACGAAGTTGGTCTATGTGATCAGAGCCGATGTGTGCTTCGCACACATCTGTGTATTTGCATTTGTGTCTCAAGAGGAAGCCAAGGCCCTTCCCCTTGAGACACAAATGCAAATCCACCCCACGTCGTCGGATTCACAGTGACGGCTTCGCCATCACTGCGAATGCAACTCCCGTGGTGCCTAATTTGTGATGTAAGCGAAAGAGAGAACGCCAAGGCCCTTCCCCTTGAGACACAAATGCATGAATCATAAAAAACACCGCACGAAGGTGCGGTGTTTTTTATGATTCGTAGGAGTAGAGAAGTACATTAATCTTCAAGCCCAGTGTATCCACCAGTTGTTTGTGTAGACGTCGTTGTCGTAGTGCCTGTTCGGTTCACACTTCCGTCTGGGTTCAATGTCTCGTGTACAGTTGTGCGCCGTACTGTCGTGCCGTCTGCTTGTTGTTGTTGGTACGCTCGTTGCTGCTGTTGCTCTTGGTCATTACCAATTGCTCCGCCGATTGCACCACCAATTGCAGCACCTGCAAGCGTACCGCCGGTGTCACCGCCAATTGCCTGACCCGCGAGGGCACCGACAATTGCGCCCATAGAAGCACCTTCTTCAGTTTTGCTGCAACCCAAAAGTGAACCTGTTGCGATTGTTGCGATTGTCATTCCGATCATTGCTTTGTTCATGATGAACCTCCTGATATGTTGCTGTCTTCGTTGGAAACCTACCACTATAGATAACGTAGACCGAAGAGCATATGTTTCAATTACTTTATTCGCATCATACGAATATTTAGGGTTTGTTGTCCAAAAATTTCTTCATTTATAAGAAAACTGGGACGGCTCCTCTCGTACATCCCCCGAATGTTCGTGTCCGAACTTGCCATATTTGGCAATATTGTAGGAATCGTCCCAGTCTGGGAGTCCATCAGTTGTCTGTGAGAAGTATGCCATATATTTTGAATATGCAAGGAACAAATCTCCACTTTTCTCGGAAAAATTATGTTTTCCATTTGATGTTACAGCCAACGGCAGGTTTTTGATTCTTCGGTGGGTTTTTACCGGCTGCGAGTGCATTAAGGGCGTTGAGGAGGTCCTTTCCCGTTGAAATGCCACAATTTGGGCGGGAATCATCAAACTGACCTCGATAATAGAGGCGTTGATTCGCATCGAAGAGAAACACATCAGGTGTACACGCAGCGGAATACGTTGTAGCGACTTCCTGTGTTTCATCGAACAGATAGGGAAACGACCACCCATAGACATTTGCAGTTCGCACCATTTCTTTTGGTGCATCAGCAGGATACGCAGTGATGTCGTTTGCATTGATACAAACCATTTCAATACCAAGGTCATGGCACTGCGATTGGACCGTGTTCAAGGTGTGTGCAATATGAACGACGTAGGGACAGTGGTTGCAGATGAAGATGACCAAAAAACCTTTCGATTGTTGGTTGAACGTAAAAAAGTTTCCTTCAGCATCGGGAAGAGAAAATGGGGGTAATGTTGTTCCAAGGGGAACCATGTTTGAAGGTGTTTCAGCCATATCAAGGAGTCCTTTGTTGCTGTATAATTGGTGATTCTATGAAGATACACGAATATCAAGCACGTCAACTCCTCGCTGAGGCGGGAATCCCTGTTCCCGGTGGAACGATGGTGACTTCCGTCAAAGAAGCAACAGCTGCAGCATCGTCATTGCTGACTGCAGGGGCATCATTGCTCGTTGTCAAAGCTCAAGTTCATGCAGGTGGACGGGGTAAGGCTGGGTTTGTCAAGTTATGTCGATCGCTCGAAGAGGTCACAGAAGCAGCGACGTTTATGTTTAGTACTCCGATGGTGAGCGTACAAACTGGTCCCGAAGGGCTTGACGTTACAAAAGTGCTGATTGCAGACGGTGTTGACATCGCAAGCGAATTCTATCTTGCGATCACAACCGATCGTGCAAATGGGACAAACGCTTTGATCGCATCAAGCGAAGGTGGCGTAGAGATTGAAACGGTAGCACATGAAAACCCTGACGCTATTTTGACTCAACGGATTGATCCACTTGCAGGGTTACAAGAATACCAAGCACGCCAAATGGCATTTGATCTTGGGTTCAAGGGAAAGCAAGTCCGCCAAGCTTCTTCAATCATGATGAAACTTGCAAAACTCGTAGATGAAACAGATGCATCACTCGCAGAGATCAATCCCTTGATTATCACTCCAGCAACTGATGAACACCCAGATGGCGAAGTACTTGCGATTGATGCGAAGTTTAATTTTGACGACAACGCACTGTTTCGTCACCCAAACCTGAAAGCAATGTTCGATCCAACAGAAGAAAATGCATCAGAACTGCAAGCTGCAGAGTTTGGCCTCAACTTCATCGCACTTGATGGCAACATTGGTTGTCTTGTGAACGGTGCTGGTTTAGCAATGGCAACCATGGACATCATAAAGTTGCACGGTGGAAGCCCCGCTAACTTTTTAGATGTTGGCGGCGCGGCGACCCTTGAAGCCGTCACCGAAGCATTCCGAATCATTCTTGCCGACGAAAAAGTAGAAGGCGTTCTTGTGAACATCTTCGGTGGCATTATGAAGTGTGACGTGATCGCAGAGGCCATCGTTAGCGCAGCAAAAACTGTTGGTTTCACAGTTCCCCTTGTTGTTCGCCTTGAAGGAACAAATGTAGAAGCTGCAAGAAAAATACTCAAAGCTGCTGAAGCGGATATCCCAACGATGCAAACAGCGGGTGATCTTGAAGATGCTGCGGCACGTGTTGCTTCAGCAGTCTCAGCAGTTTGCTAAATGCTTGTTCTCTTTGATATTGACGGAACGATGCTTTCTTCTGAAGGTGTCGGTGTTCGATCAATTGAACAAGCAGGAGAGGCGATGTTTGGAAAACCATTTTCTCTTTCTGGGTTGCCAATTGGCGGAAGGCTTGATCCCCTCATCTGGAAGGATGCTTGTGCAAGACACGACATCGAAGATCACACAATGCACCACGATGCCTTTCGTCGTTGCTACACCGAAATTCTTCGCACGAACTTAGAACAAACAAACGTAACGGTTCTTCCCGGTGTGACCGAGCTCATTGAGAAGTTGGTGGAACACGATCACACACTTGGACTTGTGACGGGAAACTATGAAGAAACAGGGTTGATGAAACTTGAGGCGGCAGGAATCGATACGAAACCATTTGTAGCAAATGCGTGGGGAACTGATGGAAATGTACGTGCAGATTTGCCTCCCCATGCACTCGCGCAGCACAACACAGAAGAGCCTGTAGTCCTCATCGGAGATACAGAACATGATGTGACAAGTGGTCATGCAGCTGGGTGTAGGGTCATTGCAGTGTGTACTGGGTCGCACGACTGTGTTACACTTGAACGTGTCAAACCAGATCTTCTAGTTGCAGATTTGACTGACACAGAGGCGATCTTCAAATGGATGGTATTGTAAACGCTCCAATTTCACTGAAAGAACGAATAGGTTCTATCGATGTACTTCGTGGGGTTGCAGTTCTTGGCATTTTGCTCATGAACAGTGTGTGCTTTTCTATGGTACTCGCAGCGTATGAAAACCCCACTGTGTATGACGATCTCTCTGGAACAGGGTGGTGGGTATGGCTTTCTCTCCACCTTATTGCAGATCAGAAATTTATTGCCATTTTTTCTATCTTGTTTGGAGCTGGGGTTTGCATCTTTACAGATCGAGCAGATGCAAAATCACACAATGTCTGGCCTCTCCAAATTTCAAGAATGGGTTGGTTGTTGTTGATCGGTATCGTGCACGCGTATTGTATTTGGTATGGAGATATTCTTGTTACATACGCTGTTGCGGGTGTTGTTCTCGCATCTCTTCGAAAGTGGGACCCAAAACGGTTGTTTATTCTCGGAGCAATTTCTCTTGGTATTGTTACTTTGTTGATTAATCACATGTTCGGAATGACGGTCTCGTACTGGCCAGAGGAGGTTATTGCAGAGATGCGATCAACTGCTGATTTGACAAGCGAAGCGAATGTAAACGAGATTGCCGCATACACTGGCTCGTGGACTGGTCAATTGGCACATCGCATCCCAACATCTCTCATGATGCATTTGTTTATCGTTCCATTCTTTTTGTTTTGGCGTGTTGTGGGTTTGATGTTGATGGGAATGGCGCTGTATCGTTGGGGCGTTCTTTCAGCGAAACGGTCTACGATTTTTTACATAAAAATGATTGCAATCGGTTTACTTATTGGGATGCCACTGATCCTTGTTGGAGTTTGGCAGAAATCCATTCACGGTTGGGATCCCATTCGTCAACATTTTGTAGATGGCAATTGGAACATTATCGGCGCAGGGTTCGTTGCGTTCGCATGGATCGGTATTGTGATGCTCTTCTGTAAACAGCATCGATTTCCTCTTGTTCGCAATGCATTTGCTGCGGTTGGTCGGATGGCATTGACAAACTACATCGCGCAAAGTCTGATTTGCACGTATCTTTTTTATGGGCATGGGCTCGGGTGGTTTGGGCAGGTCGGGCGGTTGCAACTGCTAGGAATTGTGGTCGCAATTTGGATTTTCCAAATCATTTTTAGTTTGATTTGGCTCCGCTTTTTTAGATTCGGTCCACTTGAATGGGCATGGCGAAGCGCAACCTACCTAAAGTTCCAACCAATGTTGGTATCATCTTAGGTGTGAGCAGTTCCTTCTCTACCCTATGTAGCGACTTTTATGTGAACCAAAAAATTTCACTTTGTGTCGATATGCCAAAAGTAAAGGAAGCGGCATCGGATGTCTTTGATCGTATTCGTAAGGAAGTACCGGAGTTTGATCGTATTCGTCCCTTCGACAACGAACTCGCGATGGAAACATCGGAAGTTGATGGCAGGTATCAATGGGTCGGGCTACGCCCTCGGTCGATTGGGTCCGGAAGCGTAAATCCTGTACAGATAGAAGACGCGTATCATTTGCATCGTTTGCTTCTTGAATTGATGCCCTATTATCTTTCCGTTACGCCACTCAATATCGAGTTTATTGAATTGGTGTTTGGTTTTGATTTGCCAGCGAGAGAAAATAGAAACGAAGTTGTGATGCGTTCACTGATGGGAAACACGCCATTTGCTTCGCTCGTCGATACGGATGGAGAGCCACTTCTTGACGTGCAACCGCGTTTGGGTTTCGCACTGAATGAGTCGTGCGATTTGCAAGCATTTATCGAAGTAAAAACAAGGACTTCCGCAGCTGAAGCTGCCTCACAGTTGTATCAAGATGAACCAATCAGTGTGTTTTTAACAGTCAGAAGAAACGGACCATTGAACAACGAGGATGAGTTCGTCAATACCTTCGGAACTCTTGCTGGGCATATCGAACATATTGCCGAGCACCGCGTAATCCCCGATGTTGTAGTTCCGTTGCACCAAGCTATTGGGATTTGACAGCCAAGGTGGTCGCATTAGATGAAACACGAGCAAGCATATCGTACGAGAGCATTGATTACATGCTAAGCGAATTGACAGAAGATCAACGTGTAAAAGTAGGATCAATCATAGATCAATGGAAAACGGCTGCTGATACTATTGAGACAGACAGGCTAGTGAACGTATTCCCGTCGCCCTATGTGTATTGAATTCAGTGAAACATTCCAAGAACTTTGCTTGGTTGTTCGCTATTGCCAGTGATGCAACTTAAGCGGGCTGATTCGCAAAGTGCAAGAATGCGAGGCGCGTCAGCAGAATGCTCTGGTTGTTCTTCGGTGATCCCAGATGCGATGAGTGATGCGAGAGAAGTTGTGCCATCATCTACTGTTACTGTATGGTCATTGCCGAGGACGAGAACTTCGCGTTTCCAATGTGATTGGTCGCTCAACAAAAGAGTCGCGCAGCGCTGATCACCAAAACGTAATTGGACGGTCATGTTGCCTCGCAATTTGTTTGGTTCCTCAGGAATTGTTCCTCCACTATGAAACGCGTGCACGAGGTCGGGTGTACCGAGATAGTGATCTATAAAGTCCATCGCATCGAACAATCGTGACCAGAGCGTTCCTTCGTGCTCAGCGCACAAGAGGGAGCAATGTGCAGCGGCAGGCATTCCAAACTGATCTGTCTCATCGAGGATTTGTCCAAACCCAATGGATCGTCTCATGAGTGGAACAAATTTTGCGGCTGGAGTTTTCCCCGCTTCATCCATCAACAAGTTTATCTCTCCTGAAAGTGGAGTTGTCGTGATGGTGGGTTTTGCCCGATGACGTAAGAGTTCGCAAAGAGAATGTTCGTATGAACCAGCTTCGCTGATCAGAAAAAAAGCATCCTGAAAGTTCGTTGCCATGGAGCGAATATCATCACACTTGTCAATTTTTAGGGCTGAAGAAAGTTCTGTTGCGTCGTCGATGTTTGAAGAACCAACTGCAACAAGTTTTACTTTTGCTTCTTTTACGACGTCCTTTAACAACTGTTTTTGAGAAGGATGAATCCAAGCAACGAGATGGGGGTATGCAGCAGGCATACTGCGCAGTGTACCGTTGAATTCAAATCTCCCGTACAATACGTATGTGGACAGACGGTCGCGGGTTTCTTTTGAAACGCGAGGAAAGTCCGGACACGGTAGGACACGGTGGTGGATAACGTCCACCGACCTTTGATCGCAGGTTAGGGCTTAGTGCCACAGAGAGTAGACCGCCGATGGAACATTTCGATGTTCACAGGTAAGGGTGAAACGGTGCGGTAAGAGCGCACCGCGTGTTTGGTGACAAACATGGCAAGGTAAACCCCACCGCGTGCAAACGCAAGCAGTTCTCGATTCACTTTTGTGAATGTCCTTGTCCGAGGAATGAGAACGGGTCGCGTGCAAAAGTGTGTTGGCAACAAGACACGTAGATGAATGGCCGTCCTAGACAGAATCCGGCTTATCGTTCACAAGCGATCACGAGCAGCCCCCTTAAGCGAAAGCTGAGGGGGCTGTCCCCTTATGGTGCTCGAAGTGTGACATCGATTGTGATGTTCTTGCGTTCGCGTTGTACGGTGAATGTGACGACATCACCTGGGCTAGATGATTTCAGTAACTCCATGAGTTTTTTCCCTCCCGTAAGTTCGGTCTCTCCCCATGCGAGCAAAACATCACCGGCTTGCAGACCTGCATCCTCTGCGCATGTTCCTTCGCTCACGCCGGTGAGCAGAATCCCAGTTTCAAGTTGTTCTGTATATGAGGGATGCACGCCAAGTCGAACAGGCGATGACATTTTTGTTGCACGGTTGGAATTCGTTTTTGTATTTGTAGTGAACGCCACCTTTGGTTCGTCTACGAGTACATTGGCGAACGCTTCAACAAGTTCAATGACATGTGCTGCACCTGCAGGATTTATCGTGTGTGGCCTGTCTCTTGGTGTATGGTATTCATCACTCAAGCCAGTGAAAAAGAAGAGAACGGGGATGTCTTGTGCATAAAAATTTGTATGATCGGAGGGACCGGTACCCCCAGTTGTCAGACTTGCTGAGAGGGTTGATTTTTCAACAATTTTCGGTATGAGAGTTTCAAACTCTATTGCTGTACCAGTTCCAGAGATGGAAACATTGTTGTCGCGAAGCCTGCCAACCATATCCATATTGATCATGACATTGATCTCTTCGAGGTTCATGATCGGATCATCAACAAAAGTTGCGGATCCATAGAGTCCAGCTTCTTCTCCATCAAACAATAGAAACAACACTGAGCGGAGCGATTCATCATCACTTTCTTGATAGGAATCTGACAGTAATCCTGCCAAAACTAAAACAGCAGCAGTTCCAGAAGCATTATCGTCTGCGCCCACATGCAAAACACCAGGAGAAGATGTGCCTGTGTATCCGAAGCCTAGATGGTCGTAATGTCCACCAACGACCACCCATTCCTCTGCAAGGGCACCTCGGCCTTGTAGGATCCCACCAATATTTTTAGCCTGCATTGCAGTAGACTCAAGGGTTGTTTCAAGCCGAACCATCGCATCAAGTTGTTTGGTGGTAACACTGCCAGAATCAGCATCCAGTTGCAGAGCCTCGAGTTGATCTGAGCCACCAACTAGGGCACGAGCAGTTTCTAGATCAAACTGTACAACTGGAATTGTCGTAGAACCGAAGCGGTTTGAACGATTGAGTTCAAGACCTCGCCGACCATCTCTACAATTTGGAGGGTTCACTAGGATGACACCCTCTGCTCCTCGGTCGATGACAGCCTGCATTTTCTCTCGGATCGCACTCTTTGGACCAAACCGTCGCCCTGACCATAGACTCACACCTTCATCGTCGAGTGGCTCGTACCGAAGCATCAGTGCGATCTGCCCAGTCAAGTCTGTGTCTGCATCGAAACTCGAATACCCAACCTCTTGATTTTCAATTGCGTATCCAACAAATGTTACAGGTGCTTCAACAGTTCCGCTTCCACTGTTCCCTAATACGACAAAGTCGGTGCGCTCTCTGAGTTTTTGATCACCAATTGTTGCAAGTGCGTGCGTGACCTCGGGTGCAGTACTGTCTAATGCAAACTGAAATGGTTGAAACCATGAACCAGCAAATGCAGGTTGCAACCCGTCTTGTTCAAGATTCCATACGATGTACTCGCCTGCCAAAGTAGAGCCAGTACTCCCAGGCGATCGGCCAGCAAGCCATGGGTTTGCAAGGAGTGAGACGTGCTCTTGGAATTCAATTGCCAGCGGACCTGCGGCTTCATAGTACGAGTGCAACGTTTCGTCTGTCACTGTTCCATCTGGATTGAAACCCATGACTGACTGAGGTCCATCAATCGTCGTTCCAGATGGGCTGATCGTCATAGAAGTGGCTAAAATAGTTATAAAAATTGAGGGATTCATAGTCTGAATATACTACCACTCTGCGATACACTTCCATCTCTCAGGACAAAAATACTTATGGATTACACGCAAATATCTGACAGGCAACGTGGTGAAATGCTTGCGACGATTGGGATTGATCACGTCGATCGACTTTTTGATGTCATTCCTGAATCGATCCGCCTTAGAGAGGAACTCGACCTTTCTCCTCCACTCTCTGAGTTAGAGTTACAACGAGGACTCCTCGAGATGGCTGCGCACAATGTTGGACCACACAACATGCCTTGTTTTATGGGATGCGGCGCGTATGATCATTTTTATCCGGTATTGATCGATCAACTGATCAGTAGGGGAGAATTTCTCACTTCCTATACGCCCTACCAAGCAGAAGCATCTCAAGGAACCCTTCAATTATTTTTTGAATTTCAATCCCAGATCGCACGCCTCACTGGCCTCGATATTGCAAACGCTAGTTTGTACGACGGAGCAACTGCAGTCGCTGAAGCAGCTATTTTAGCAGTCAACACGACACGGCGACACACGATACTTGTTGCATCAACGCTTCACCCAGAATACCTTGCTGTACTGAAGACCTGTCTTTCCGATTTGCATGTTTCGATTACAGAACTTGAATCTACAGGCGGAACAGTATCACCTGAAACTGTCAAGAACAACATGCACGATGATGTTGCAGCAGTCATCGTACAGTCACCAAACATTTGGGGGCAGATCGAAAATTGGGAAGGGTGTTTTGAAGTTGCACATACCGATTCGAAAACAGTTGCAATCGCAGTCTTCAATCCCATCGCTTGTGGGTTAGTAAAAAAACCTGGGGAGTGTGGAGCTGATATCGCAGCAGGCGAGGGGCAACCACTTGGGAATCCGTTGAGTCTTGGCGGTCCTTATCTTGGTTTACTCGCGGCAAAAGAAAAATTTATTCGGAAAATGCCCGGTCGCCTTGTGGGAATGACCACAGACAACGATGGGAGACGTGCATTTTGCTTGACATTGCAAACTCGTGAGCAGCACATTCGTGGTGAAAAAGCGACGAGTAATGTCTGTACCAATCAAGGCTTGATTGCAATGCGTGCATCCATGTTTATGACTACGCTCGGGGCAGATGGGTTGGCAGAAATGGCGAGTCAGTGTTGGCACAAGTCGCACTATTTAGCTGAGCAAATCAACGCATTAGAAGGTTGGGATTTGAAATTTGATGGTGCTTTTTTCAACGAGTTCACTGTTGCATGCCCAGTTGATGTAACACGTGTCGTTGATGCAGGAAAGGAGCGGGGTCTCCTTGTTGGTGTGGCAGCTCGTGGGCGGCGTTTACGAAAAATTTCAGAGGAAAACGATCTGATTATTGCAGTGACAGAAAAACGCACGCGTCACGAGATGGATGCGTTGGTTTCTCTCTTTGCGGAGGTATCGTCGTGACGATGGTGATGGAACAAGAACACAATTCAATGATTCACCCTTCACGCGGGGAGCGCCCAGCGGAACCCCTTATTTTTGAAAAACACGTTGAGCGTGTTTGTGGTGTAGATCTACCACCACTCGATGTACATGAGACAGAAGTCCCCGATGGTTTACTTGGAAGTGGGGTACGTTTGCCAAGTATTGGACAGCACGATGTGATGGCGCATTACACGCATCTTTCAGATCGGAATTTTTCAGTTGATGGGAATTTTTATCCACTCGGTTCGTGCACGATGAAACATAATCCACGAATCAACGAGTGGGCAGCATCACTTCAGGGCTTTTCCTGCCTCCATCCACTTCAAGATGAAGATAGCATTCAAGGAGCGCTTCGTTTGTTGTATGAAACAAGAACGATGCTTGAGGAGATTTCAGGGTTGCATGAAGTTTCTCTGCAGCCTGCTGCAGGTGCACACGGTGAATTCACTGCACTTAAAGTGATTCGTGCTTTTTTCGTCGATCATGGACAACCACAACGAACAGTTGTATTAGCACCAGATACAGCGCACGGAACGAACCCAGCATCATGCACGATGTGTGGTGCATCAGTTCGAAAAGTTCGGACGATCGACGGGCACACGGATCTCTCGCATTTGAAAGAAGTCATTGAAGAAGTGGGCGCAGAAAATGTCGCTGCATTTATGATTACTAATCCAAGCACTGCTGGGCTCTTTGATCCTGCGATTAAGGAAATGGCAGAGATTGTGCATGGTGCTGGTGCTAAAGTGTACCTCGATGGGGCGAACATGAATGCGTTACTTGGACGAGTAAAACCGAGTGATTTTGGTGCTGATGCAATGCACTACAACACGCACAAGACCTTCAGCACGCCGCATGGTGGTGGGGGGCCAGGTAGTGGACCCATTGCAGTAACTGAAGAGTTAGCTCCCTATCTGCCCGTACCACAAGTGATGATGTCAGATGATGGAAGTTTTTATCTCGATCGAGATCGGAAAAAATCGATCGGGAAAGTACGAAGTTTTATTGGCCAATTTGGCGTACTCGTTCGGTGTTGGACGTACATGAGTGCTTGTGGAGCGGAAGGGTTACGAAATGTTGCGGACACGGCTGTTCTCAATGCAAATTACCTTGCAACACGGCTTCAGAATGTATATTCCATGCCGTTTTTCAACCCCTCAAATGGTGAATACTGTGCGCATGAGTTCGTGACAGTTCCAACTGAATTACTCAACAAGGGTGTTACACTCGTCGAGCTCGCAAAGCGAATGATCGATTTCGGTGTGCACCCACCAACGATGCATTGGCCAGTGCATGATTGCTTGATGGTCGAGCCAACTGAAACAGAATCGAAACAAGCACTTGATCGATTTGTCGATGTCATGCTGCAAATTGCAGAAGAAATCGAACAGAGTATTGATGATGTCAAAAACGCACCACTCGTTTCAGACGTTGCTCGGGTAGATGAAGTAAGCGCAGCAAGAAAACCCATACTTACATGGTTGGATTAACCAAGTAAGGCTGCTGCAAAAAATACGATACATCCAGCAGCGATTCCTGCAAACACATCATCCATCAACACACCCCAGCCATTTGGGAGGGATTGAGCGGCGTTGATTGGACCAGGTTTCACGATGTCAAAAAATCGAAACAGCATGAAAGCTAGAATCGCAAGTGAGACCCAAATTTGTGGAGAGACGTGGTTGTGAGGTTCAAGCCAAGCCATTCCAAGTAGGGCAATGGATTGTCCAGCTGCTTCATCACAGACTACTTGAGGAGGGTCTTTTCTTCCGAAATACGTTTCGTACCACTTTGCAAGATTGACTGTGATGTAGGAAGAAACTAAAACAACTACCAAAAGAATCGAGATTGTCAGTGCAGGAGGTGACCCAAAATGTCCTAAAACTAAGACAGCGAACACAGGTTTCAGAGACCCCCATGTTCCAGGTGCTTTTGGGAGTAATCCCAAACCGCCATTTGTGCACCAAAGTAAGTTCCAGTTTTGTTTCATGAAGATTGTTGGCGTAACACGTGGCGAAGGCCGGTGATGTATGGGAGTCCTGACCAGAGGGTCACGATCAGCATGAGCCACACAGAGATATCAATCACGAGCATAACACTTCGGTGCCGATCGGGATGGCAATTCACGACAAGCAGTAAAACGAGCGGTACCGCGATCGATTGAAGAATCATTTTTGCTTTTCCTGCCCACTTTGCCCCACCTTTATATCCCTTGGATTCAAGGACATCTCGAATCGCAGTGACGAGAAGTTCACGCGCAATGAGAAGCACTACCATCCATGGGTAGACCCCGCTTGCCATTGTGAAGAGCCTCTCTTGGGCGATCCACTCTGGAATGCTAAAGCGAGGTCCTGCAAAAAAGATAAAGGCTCCGAGTACAAGAACCTTGTCGCAAAATGGGTCCATGATTCGCCCAAACATCGATTCAGCATTCCATTTTCTAGCGAGGTACCCGTCTATAAAATCAGTAGTTGCGGCAAGCACGAATAACACGATTGCAATATTTCCCCATAGTACGCCTTGCCCTGGAAATCGAAACCCACTCATTGCAAAAAAGAACGCAGCTGCAATAAAAACACGCAAAATCGTGACCATGTTGGGTATTCGCTTTTTCAAACTTTCACGCACGGGTTGCATTCTACCCGACCACTGCCTTTTGGCTTACAACGGGACAGTCACTTTGTAACCTCGTGCTATAAATGGGGATAGGGACGCTGCCCTTAGGTTTCGTTCGAGACTCCCACGTGTACAAGTTGTGTCAAAGAGGGTTGGTTCCTATGCATGCCCTGTGCTTTGTTGAAGAGGGTTGTACAAGATGGAGCGAGTTGGCGACACAAGTTGGGTGAAGCGGGATCATCTTCAGAATATGGTGTATTCTTCGGGTCTAATACACGACGCAAAGTGGTTGCAAAAAGGCGGTTTTGGGTCTATTCTGCCGCTCTTATCGCCATTTTTGTGGTTATTTCTTTTGCCTGAACATCCCCTGTATCCCAAGGTTCAATTCCCTCGTATATGGATCCTGTCCTCCCTTATCTTGCCTGTCTCGTTTTGGCTCTTACGATCTACGCAGCGATACGCCCAGCATCGTTAACATTTCGGATCGCTGCGATCGTTGCAGTTGTTGCCGCAGCGGGCTGGGTACTTGGGATCGTTGCAGGATTCTTCTCTTCCCTTGCAGGAGATGCCACAAGCCCATTTTTCATTCTCTTTAGTCTTGCACTCATTGCTGCTGCAATTCGAATGGTTTCCCATGAGAGACCAATTTACTGTGCGTTGCATTTTGTTTTAGTCGTCATTGCATCCGCAGGGTTGCTTTTGCTACTCGAAGCAGAGTTTATGGCGTTTGCACTTATTATTGTGTACGCCGGTGCCATCCTGATCACGTACATGTTCGTTCTCATGCTCGCGAACCAAGCAGCAGACCCTCTCCAACCAGAAACGATGGCGTTGCATGACAAAATCCCTCGGGAGCCAGCAACCGCAGTGGGCGTTGGTTTCTTAGTATTGTGTATCGTGACAGGAACAGTGTTGCACGGTACAGAACAACTCCCCGAACGACCACAAAGTACAACATCTTGGCACACCTTAGAGAAACTGCCAAAACAATTTGAAGAAACTGTTCTGGCTTTTGACGATTCTTTTGCATGGCCTCCACACGTTCATCAAGATGGGAAAGCGATTCAGTTTGATAACGAAACTGTCTACATTGTTTCTGCAAATGGTACTCGTCTTGAACTAGAGGAATCGATGTTGCCAACAAATACTCAGTTGGTGGGATGGTCGCTCGTCAATGATTTTCCTGTAAGTTTGGAACTTGCAGGGGTAATCCTTCTGATGGCAATGCTCGGTGCTGCGATCCTTGCACGGCGTGCAATTGAACTTGGTGAACGAGAAAAACGTGCAGCCCTGCTCCATGACGAGGTGCCCTCATGATGCTTGGTGTATTTGGTGCTGGGACACTTGCAAGTTATCTGGTTGTGAGCGGAATCCTCCTCACAATTGGTGTCATAGGATTTTTTGTTCGGCGAAATTTGATCGTCATGTTCTTGTGTACCGAACTCATGTTCCAAGCAGCAGCAATCGCATTTGTTGCTGCAGGTAGATACTACTTTGACTATTCAGGGCAAGTCATGGTGATATTTTTACTCACCGTTGCGGCTGCAGAAGCAGCACTCGCCCTCGCACTTGTGGTCTTTATGCACAGACAACGTGAAACACTAGATCCAGACGCATTCGGAGAACTAGCCGAATGATTGGTGTATTTCCAATTGCAACCCTTCTTGGTTCGACAGTACCAGCGCAGGCTGATCAACTACTTACAACAGTGACGCCAAACTGGGCACAATGTATCTTGTGGATGCCGCTGATTTCACTCGTTCTTTGCGGCGTGTGTGCAGCACTCAAAGTGAAAACAAAAGCCCCAGCGGTGATTACCATTGTGTCTCTTGCAACTTCGTTTGCATTAACATTGATGCTATACCTTGGGTACCAAGGTCCTCAAGTTATTCATGTGTTCGATTGGGTGCAAGCGCATTGGAATGGTGGCTCATTCGTAGCCAACTTTGCTCTGTATATTGACTCCCTCACGTTGCTTTGGATGCTCTTCGTTACAGGGCTTGGCACGTTGATTGCAATATATGCTTCGGAGTATATGGAGCATGATGTTGGGAAGGGATACACACGATTTTTTGCTGGTGTCAGTGTCTTTTTGTTCGCTATGAGTTGCCTTGTTATGGGCGACAATTTGCTCATGCTCTACCTCGGTTGGGAAGGTGTTGGCTTTGCATCGTATTGGCTCATTGGATATTTTTATCGCCGTCCAGCAGCAGTTGCTGCTGCAAAAAAGGCGTTCATTGTGAACCGCATCGGTGACTTGGGGTTGGCACTTGCTATCTATCTGATTTGGTCAACCTTTGGCACAATTCAATATGACGGAATCATGACAGTGTTTCAAGCACGTGATGGCGATGCGGGCTCTTTTCCAACATTTGGTGGTTGGAGTGTGCATGCAATTCCATACCTTTTGATGCTCGCTGCCTTTGGTAAATCTGCGCAGTTACCTCTATACGTTTGGTTGCCTGACGCAATGGAAGGCCCAACTCCCGTTTCGGCATTGATTCATGCTGCAACAATGGTAACCGCCGGTGTGTATCTCATAGCTCGAACATATCCACTCTTCCAACTCGACAATCACGCCTTACCAACTGTTGCATGGGTTGGCGGTTTGACAGCACTCTTTGCAGCCACGATAGGGATGGCGCAGTACGACATCAAACGGATTATGGCGTACTCTACTGTCTCACAACTTGGGTACATGTTCCTTGGGTTAGGCGTTCTTTCTAGCTACGGAGCTGCGTACCACGTATTCACTCATGCATTTTTCAAAGCAGTTCTCTTTTTGACATGCGGTGCAATTATGCACGGTTTTGCAGGTCAACTCGACCTTCGTAAACTCTCGGGATTACGCAGCATGAGGGGTTGGAAGATTGTGAGTTATACGATGCTTGTGGGTTGCTTATGCCTTGCGGGTTTCCCATTTACAAGTGGATACTTTTCGAAAGATGCAATCCTTGCTGAAGCATTTGTAACACAGGGATCAGGATTTGTCGTCCTTGGATGGATTGCAATTTTTACAGCAGGACTTACTGCGTATTACACATTTCGCGTTTGGTTTCGGGTGTGCTGTGGCCCAAAAATGTATGAAGCAGGTGATGAATTACATGGGGAAGATCCTTCCTCATTCCATCCTCACGCCCCACGTTTTGCAATCAACTTCGTTTTGTCAGTCATCGCTGCTGGTGCAATCCTTGCCGCGGTTCCGTATTTCATGGACAACAATACAGAAGGGCTCCATGGCGGATGGGTTGCAGAGATGGTGAACGATTCGCCAGCAGCTGCAGGAGTGCCCGGAAGTGCAGCCTCTCGTGAATTACATGAGGGGCACCAACCTCACGGTTCAATCCTCGGTGAGGAGCACCAACCTCACGGTTCAATCCTCGGTGAGGAGCACCAACCTCACGGTTCAATCCTCGGTATGGATCCACACAAAGCGATGTACTACATCTCTGGTGTTGTTGGCATGATCGGAGTAGCGCTTGCCTTCTTTTTCCATCTCGCAAACAGAAAGGCTGCAGACAGAGTACGAAGTAAACTTCTTGCGTCAAAACTGACCCGCTGGCTTCCAACTGCTATGGAAAACAAATGGTACGTAGACGAACTGTACATTGCAGTTATTCGTACACCACTTTGGATTCTCGGAAAAGTCTTTGCAGTGATCGATCGAGGGATCATTGATGGGTTACTAGTCAATGGTATCGCAGCCATTCCAAGAAGCGTCGCACGTTGGTTCTCACCACTTCATAATGGTGCAGTGCAAAGTTATGCAGTATCAATGCTTGGTGGCGCTGCACTCATCGTGTTTCTCATGATGTTTATGCCCGAGATCATGGCGTTTCTCCAATCAACAATGATCGGAGGTGGTTCATGACACCTTGGCTCTTGTTGCTTTTGCCACTAGTGGGAGCGCTCGTCATTTTTCTTTCAAAGGCGGAGTTATCGAAGTGGATTTCACTTGGTGTTTCTCTCCTCGTGTTCGTGATTAGCATTTTGATGTCTGTGCAATTTGGCGCATGGGGGTCGATGGGCACAGGAGTACGTTCAAGTTTTTCATGGGTAAACCAATTTGGCTTGACATTAGATCTCGGGGCAGATTCTGTCGCAATGATGCTTGTGTTACTCACTACACTCCTCGTCCCTCTTTGTGTATGGGGCTCTTTCAATGCAATCAATTCAAGACGACGAGAATATTATGCTTGGTTACTCATTCTTGAGACAGCGATGCTCGGAGTGTTTCTTGCTCAAGACCTCATTTTGTTTTACGTGAGTTTTGAGTTAACACTTGTTCCTATGTTCTTTTTGATTGCGATCTATGGCGGGAAAAATCGAGCACATGCAAGCGTAAAGTTTTTTATCTATACATTCACAGGTTCGCTTTTTATGCTTGCCGGCTTTGTGTATGTTGCTTGGGAGTATGCACTCTCGACAGGTAACGTTTGGTCGTTCGCTATTCAAGACTTGACAACTTTTGCAGCAACACAAATGTCAAGCAGCGAACAAGCTTGGATTTTGTTTGCGTTACTTGCAGGGTTCGCTGTCAAAATACCCGTCTTCCCTGTCCATACGTGGTTGCCTCTTGCACATACGGAAGCTCCTACAGCTGGGTCGGTGATTCTGGCAGGCGTCTTACTGAAGCTTGGGACATTTGGTGTGTATAGATTTATCTTGCCTATGGTTCCTGAAGCTCTTGTTGTTTGGGCTCCTGCCATAGCAGTTCTCGCGATCGTCGGTATTTTGTATGCCGCCTTGATTTGCTGGGTACAAGACGACATCAAAAAACTCATTGCGTATTCGTCGGTGAGCCATCTTGGTTTTTGTGTGTTAGGACTTGTTGCTCTTAATCCCATTGGCTTAGAAGGTGCTGTGTTGTACATGATTAATCATGGTCTCTCAACTGGCGCACTCTTTTTCTTGATTGGCATGATGTACGAGCGCTACCACACTCGTGACATGAATCTGGTTGGGGGGTTGGCAAAATCAATGCCAATCTGGTCAGTTTTCCTCGTCTTCTTCGTACTTGCAAGTGTTGGATTACCTGGCTTGAACGGTTTTGTTAGTGAATTTATGTGTTTGCTTGGGACGTTCATTGCAACGGGTGATGCACAGCAGTGGCAGGGTGTGCTCGGACCTACATACGCTGCTGTTGCAGCGCTTGGCATGGTGCTCGCAGCGATGTACTTGCTCATCATGGTAGGCAAGATTGTTTTTGGTTCATTGAAAGAACCAGATTCAACAGATCGAGGCGTGCTTCCAACTGATTTGTCTCTCCGTGAAATCGGTGTGCTTGTACCGCTTGCTGTTCTTTGTCTTTGGATTGGAGTTCAGCCCACAGTACTTACTGATGCCATGAGAGGATCGGTTGAAAAGGTTCTCTCGCCCTATCCTCAGATAGTTGAACAATACAGGACAGAGCAAGGCAATCCAATCCACATACCTGTTACACAATCAACAGACAAGGAGGATCAGCATGGGTGATCGTCTTTGGTTATTAGTTCCAGAATTCATCTTGCTCGCTGGCGCGATGGCTTGTGCACTTGGAGGTATTTCTAGGTTTGCCTCAATACGCAGAAGAGTCGGATTCATCGCGAGTCTCTTTCTTGCTCTTGCACTTATTGCGATTCCGTACTTTAACTCTCAACAAGGTCAAACTCCCGAGGGCACGATGTTGCCCAACCTCAGCTTCTATATCAAAATGGTTGTCGCGTTTGTTGGTTTGTTGTTCGTTGCAACAGCAGGGGGATTGGTAGATAGAACATATGAAAAAGCAATAGGTTCTGGGAAAGATCGTTTTGATCCGCTCCGGTCAAGTTCTGGTGAATTTCACGCTTTATTGTTGCTTAGTTTGACAGGAGTCATGCTACTCTGCGAAGCGCGAGACCTTATTTGGCTCTTCCTTGCACTCGAACTTGTTTCACTTCCAACATACGTGATGGTTGCAGTCAGTCGTTGGGCGAGAACCGCCCAAGAAGCTGCAATGAAATATTTCTTTCTCGGTGCGCTCTCAGCAGCACTCATGTTGTATGGATTCGCGTTGTTGTACGCCTCGACAGGTTCTCTCGTTTTACAGGATATTGCAGCCTCACTAGCCACGCAGCAAGCTGATGGTGGAATATCAGCCATCGCGCAAGTTGGCATGTTGATGGCTATTTTTGGTTTGCTCTACAAAATTGCTGCAGCCCCCATGCATTTGTATGCTCCAGATGTGTACCAAGGTGCAGCATCTCCAGTGACTGCATTTTTAGCGTTTGTGCCAAAAACTGCCGGAATGATTGCGATTATGACGCTTCTTACTTTGGTTGGGTGGGACGATGGTTTACCACCGGCAATCGAGATGTCACTTTGGGTTGTTGCAGTGTTGACCATGATTCTTGGTAACATCGGTGCACTCCTGCAACGTTCTGCGAAACGAATGCTTGGGTATAGTTCAATCGCGCACAGTGGATATATGTTGATTGGTGTCATCGCTGGTCCTGAACTCGGATTTCAAGCAGTCCTTGTCTATTTGCTCATCTATGGAGTAACCAACACTTCAGCATTTGCAACGCTTGCCGCGCTTTCGAGAAATGGCAAACAGGTGGATTCGCTTGACGATCTCGCAGGTCTCTACAAAACAAGTCCTCTTGCTGCTGCAGCGATGGCAATTTCTTGCGGCTCCCTCCTTGGAATACCACCGTTGTTTGGTTTCTGGGGAAAACTTCTCCTCTTTGCTGCAGGTATTGCTGCAGGACAACTTTCTCTCATTATTGTCGCTGCTGTGAGTAGTGCTGTGAGTGCTTGGTATTACCTGCGGATCATTGGACTTGTGTTACTCTCCCCACCGCAGAACCAAGGTGATGCTACGAAGGTGTCCTTACGTTGGCCTCTAGCGGTTGCACTTGTAGGCGCGTGTATTGCGTTGGTTGGGCCAGTCTTCTTAGAACGTACTGTAACGAGTGCAAATGAGGCGATCGAGATTCCAGAAGCTGAAGTGGTTATGCCTTTGCCTTCGGTTGAGGTGGACGGCGAAAGAGCGTAAGTTGTAAGCCAAGACCTGCAAGAGCGAGTGAACCATAGAGCAATAGTAAAACAATCGGGGAGATTTCAGTAAGAACTTGTTGTGACCAGAGAATTGACGCACCATTTCGTATCGCTTCGATTATCAGCAAACTCCCTACGCAAGAAGTGACAATTGAAGCCGCGAAATGTGGCATAAATGTTGCGATCAGTAATCCAAGAAGTAACCCTGCAATCGATGCACCTACGAGCATGAGGCGTGGTCCTGCCGGAATCGCAGCCCACGCTGCGTTTGCACGTGCAATACCATCTCGAATCGCTTGGCCTGCGTGTTCTGCGATCATTTTGAAGGCTACGCCAAGTGCATTGGATGTAGATACCTGAGGTAGTGACGGTGCGGAACTTGTTTCTTGTTCTGCGGGGGTATTGGCATCGATTTCTGTGGGTTCAGTGTTTGGCGAGTCCGCCGTTGCAGCATCAATGACGTTTGATACAACCTCCTGCCCATTGCTAAGATCTGCGGCGTGCCATGTAACAACAGGGGATGCAATCGCAAGACCAAGAGCTAGCGTGAGCAAAATTGCGAACTTCGCGATGCCCACAGCAATGACAGCCCCAATAATGGCAGTGATGAGGGCAATTAGGAGTGGGGAAACATCAACAGAAAGGCTTGGTGCAAGTAGGAGTCCACATCCTGCTCCAAATAGGCCACCCATGAGGCCAACAGCAGGGCGGAGTAACCTGCCCCCTGCAACGAGGAGGATCAACGCTGTGATCGCTGTAACGATTGGAATGATGATCTGTGGGTTTACGGTCATAAAAAGGGGTTCTCTCTTATCGTCATTGGGAATCTCTGTCCATTGTATTTCATACAAGAGGGAACCAAACAGCCCTCTCTCAGATAGAATGCTCTGATGTTGAGACAGAACGTATTGAAGGCAACAGTACTGCTTGCCGTAGGGATAGGAATGAATATGGCGTATGAGCAGAAGGCAGCAGGATGCCAAGATCAAACACCACCAAAAGCAGAAGAAGGTCGCAATAGGCTAGGGGAGACAACGAGCCCATATCTTTTGCAACATGCAAAAAATCCGGTCCATTGGTGGCCCTGGGGAGAAGCGGCATTTGATGCCGCTGTGGAGCAAAACAAACCAATTTTCATGAGTATTGGATATTCAACATGTTATTGGTGCCACGTGATGGAGCGTGAGAGTTTCGAGGATGAAGAAGTTGCAGCGTATCTCAATGAACATTTCATCTCGATCAAGGTTGACCGAGAAGAGAGACCAGATGTCGATGAAATTTACATGATGGCAACACAGCTCATGAATCAAGGGCAGGGGGGTTGGCCGATGTCTGTTTTTCTTGAACCAACTGAACTCAAACCCTTCTACGCTGGCACATATTTCCCAAAAGAAGACAGAGGGACAAGGCGTGGGTTTTTGAGTGTTCTTCGATTCATGTCAGAGAACTTCAACAACAACAGAGAAGCTGTAGACAAACACGCAACAGCCGTTGCAAATGCTGTAGTGAACCGTTTAACAACTGCTCCTGAGGCAGCAAACATCAATTCTAAAACCGTGCAGGAAGGGATCGCCGCCCTTCTAGCAGGAGAAGACAAAACACATGGTGGGTTTGCAACTTCTCCAAAATTTCCCATGCCGATCTATAGCGATTTTCTCATGGAAACAGGCTGGAATATTCCACAAGTTCGCAAAGCGGTCACGCGCGTACTTGATGCCATGCTCCAAGGTGGGATGTACGATCAGGTCGGCGGCGGTTTTCACAGGTACAGCACCGATGAAAAGTGGCTCGTTCCTCATTTCGAAAAAATGCTGTATGACAATGGGCAGTTACTTTCTACGTATGCAAACGCATACGAACTCACGGAGGATGAGACGTACGCGAATGTCTTGCGTGAAACTGTGGCATACGTCGAGCGAGAGTTGAGTTCTCCAGATGGGGGCTTTCTATCAGCGCAGGATGCAGAGACGAATCACCTTGAAGGCGAAACGTATTTGTGGAGAGAGAATGAACTCCGCGAGGCACTTACAACGGCAGGACAAGAATCAGAGATCGCTTTCGCACTCTCAGTCTACGGTGTTGATCAAGGCACAAATTTTCAAGATCCTCATCACCTAGAAGTACCTCCAACGAACGTGCTGTATCTCGTAGATCACCCAGAAAAGATAGCAAAAACACACGGTCTGACAAGAGAAGAGTTTGAGGAGAAACTTGCAACAGTCAATCATGCGTTACTCTCTTTTCGAGAAACAAGAGATCAACCATCGACAGATGACAAAGTTATTACTGCATGGAATGGGCTCATGATCGGGGGGTTGGCTGACGCTGGTAGAGTTTTGGGAGAACAACAATGGATTGATCGAGCGAAAGCTGGAGTAGACTTCATCCAGAATGAAATGCGTACACATGATGGTAGACTTCTACGAACATGGCGGAATGGAACCAAAGGAAATGCTGGGTTTCTTGAAGATTACGCTTCGATGATTCGGGGGTTACTTTCCTTGTATGTTGCGAGTGGGGATGCATCGGTTCTGGACTTCGCAAAACTCCTGTACGCAACTGCTAAAAGTCGCTTTTATGTAGATGGTGAGGGTTGGTATGACACAGAGGAAAACCAGTCAGATTTGTTCGTCCGCACTAGAGCTTTTGCTGATGGCGCTGTTCCCGCAGCAACGTCAATGATTCTCGATGCATTGGTGACACTTGCAGAATTGACTTCAGAGCAGCACTATCTAGATGACGCGATCGAAGCTGTTACGTATGAAAGTGGATTCATGAAAGAGTCTCCTGTGGCAGCAGTTGTTGCGATGGGCGCCTTTCATCGATTACTAGAAGCACACCCTGAACTGTTCCATGAGGAATTTGAAGTTTCTTTGGCAAATCCATCTCCCGTTCGAATGAGTTGTTCAGAATCCAAGTTGCAACTTCGTGTTGGAGATTCAAAGACAATACATCTACGATTGAACCTTGCAAAGGGTTGGCACATCAATGCCCATGAACCAGGTTCAGAATATGCAGTTCCATTAGCCCTTTCTGTTCTTGGAAGTGGTGTTTCTATTTCAGTGGCTTGGCCAGAACCAGAGCGCATCACTTCTGCCGGCGAGTCAGTTTCCGTATATGGGGGTGTTGTAGAAATACCAATTACGATTACGGCGACATCTTCGATTGCTTCGAAGCTTATGATTACATGGCAAGCATGTACTGAAGAAAGTTGCCTTGCTTCTGAAACGCACGAAGTTCCTTGCAACATATCTGTGAGCCAAAAATGAGCGAGCAACTCTTTGCATTAGCCATCATTTCAACAGGTGGAACGATTGAGAAAACGTATGATGAAGCAGAAGGCATATTGAGCAATGGATTGACAGTGCTAGACCTGATATTAGAACGCTTACAGTTAGAGGGGCTGAAGATCTCACGTGTGCAGCTCATGAACAAAGATAGTCGTGAACTGACAGAAGAAGATCGCGAATCGATCGCAGAAGCCGTCAATGCGTGTGCTTCTAAGCATGATGGAGTTGTTGTTGTCCACGGGACGGACACGTTGTCTGTCACTGGTGAATGTATTGAGGCAAACTATCCGAATTTGCCCGTGCCTTGTGTCCTTACAGGCGCGATGCGACCGTGGATTATGAGGAACACAGATTCCATGCAAAACTTATCTGAATCTTTTGCAGTAGTACAACTTCTAGATCCAGGTGTATACGTAGCAATGCATAGCCAAGTGTTGAAGTTTCCCGGGGTAGTCAAAAATATCGAACAAATGCGGTTTGTACGCAGAGAGGCTCAATAGACTCAACGGTACCAATTTTTCAAAGGTTTTACATGTCAAAGAATTATTTAACAGCACCAGTTCCCTCACTCAAAATGCCCAAAGGGATTCCCTACATCATCGGGAACGAGGCGGCAGAGCGTTTTAGTTTTTATGGGATGAAAGGGATTCTCGTTATCTTTATGACGCAGTACCTCTTTATGATGCCAGGTTCAGTACATGAGGAAATGTCGAACGCTGCAGCACTCGAGAACTACCACCTCTTTACAACTGCCGTGTACTTTTTTCCAATTATCGGTGCACTCCTCGCTGATATTGTTCTTGGGAAGTACCTCACCATCATGCTGTTGAGTGTGGTGTACTGCGCAGGTCATGGTGTCCTTGCTTTGATGGGATCGACTGGTTCTATACCACCGGGGATCGTTCTTGCCACTGGGCTCATTCTCATCTCGGTTGGTTCTGGGGGTATTAAGCCCTGCGTTTCAGCACATGTGGGAGATCAGTTTGGAAAGCAAAACGCCCACCTTCTGGAAAAAGTTTTCGGTTGGTTTTATTTCTCAATCAACACAGGTGCGTTTTTATCGACGCTTTTAACTCCTTGGTTGTTGGAATGGTATGGACCACACTGGGCGTTTGGTGTTCCAGGCGTATTAATGGCACTTGCGACACTTGCTTTTTGGATGGGTCGCAAAGTATTTATTCACATTCCAGCCGGTGGCCCTGAGTGGTTTAAAGAAACATTTAGTGTTGATGGAGTGAAAGCAATACTGAAACTCGCGATCATCTTTGTTTTCATTGCAGTATTTTGGGCACTCTTTGATCAAACCGGTTCTTCGTGGGTGTTACAAGCTGAAGATTTAAATCGAAATTGGCTCGGGATGCAGTGGCTTTCATCCCAAATACAAGCAGTGAATCCAATTATGATTTTGATTTACATCCCACTCTTTCAGTTTGTGGTGTATCCCATCATCAACAAAGTGTGGAAACTAACACCAATCCGGAAAATTTCACTTGGTTTGTTTGTCATGGTGGTCGGTTTTGCGATGGTTGGGATTGTGCAGGGTTGGGTCGATCAAGGTCAGCGGCCATCGATCGGTTGGCAAGTTCTTGCCTACGCTATTTTGACTGCCTCAGAAGTCATGGTATCGATTACTGGTCTTGAGTTTGCTTATACGCAAGCACCAAAGAAGATGAAGTCAGTGATCATGGCCCTGTTTTTGATGAGTGTCTCTCTCGGGAATCTTTTTACAGCCGCAGTGAATCATTTCATTATGGTGCCAGATGCACTCGCTGAAGTCAAAGAACTTGTTTCTAATTGGCATTCTGAGCAGGAAGATATGACTATTGCTACGCAGAGTGCTGTTCACAAAGCGAGGCAACAAGAAGCAGAAGAGAAAGGCTTGCAGTACGAAGCAACCGACGATGGTGGGTTTGTGTTTACGCTCGATGGGTTTGAGAAATCGATCGGGGATGATGACATCCGCGTGGGCTATGGACCAGATTTAGAGCGTCGATCCCTTGTGACATCAGAAGTTGACGTCCTTAATGAAGCAGTAGCGCTCATCGGTCAATTCTGGGATGATCACGATCGTCTTCCCTTTGAAGGAGAGGGTATGGATGCAATCAAGGCACTCAAAGATCCTTGGGGGCAGCCTTTGCACTATCAACTTGTGAACCGTAAGAACTTTGTGGTAACGAGTATTGGTCCTGACAAAACCTATCTTTCTCAATATGACGTGAGAGCGATCGTAACGGTCGAATCCCACACAGTAAAACAGCAGGAAGAATTAGCACTTGAAGGAAATGAAGCATCGATGTTTTCTGCTTTTCATCCAGAGTATTCATGGATGCAGGTACGAAAAGCTGAAATCGCAGCAGAAAAGGCAAGAAAAAATGGAGCGCAATCTGCAACGTGGCTCGACTTCATTGAGCAACCCAAAACTGTTGAAGCCAAAGACATTGTGAAGCAAAATCACGATTTTTCAATTTCTTGGGAAGTTGGTGGAGCGACAACGCTCAACGGTGCTGCGTATTTTGAATTCTTTACGTGGCTGATGCTTGGTACAGCAATTGTGTTTGTTGGAGTCGCATTCTTGTATAAACCAAAGACATACATTCAAGACGAAGGGATGATCTCCGCAGCGGCGAATATCGAATGATGAAGTTGCGTACGTCTTCGTTACTCGAGGTTCGTTGCGCGTACTTTGAGTCGATTCCCATCTGGAATGAGCATCAGATGTGTCCATTTTTTTGAAGTTGTTGCAACAGGTACAGCAAGTGCATCTCGCAAGTGGATTCCATCATCTGAACTCGGTGTTTGACGCACGACACGATCGCTGGTTGTGACAACCCATGAACCATCAGATACAGGTGCTGCTGCAACACTATCTTTCACGAAGTACACAGTTTCTTCGGACCTTCTCGGTTGCCAAAGCATCATTCGGTTGTACAGTGGATGGAAGAGTGCAAGCTTGCCATCTGGATTTGAAGGATTTGTCGTTGCAATTTGCCACACCTTTTCAATGGTTGCTCCACGATCCATGAGTATGAGTGCGCTTGCTGTGAGTAGCGGATCTCTCGCTCGAAGATCGAGAGACATCAATGTTAAAGTTCCCTCTAGTACTCTGTATACATAAAGAAAATCATTCGAACCGAACATAGGTAAGAGCCAATCGCTCTGCCCATCATCAATCTGAAAACGCCCCTGCATGGTTTGAACGAGTAGATGGAACCGTTCTTCTCCAGCTGGTTTGCAAGACCAGGCGAGATCTCCATATGAATTTGTGGATGGAAATGCATTGGTTGCGTCATTGCTTACAATCCAGCGGAGTGCTCCAGTCTCCCATTCCACTTTGCCAATCCATCTGCCCGCATCTCCACGAGGTGCTTCAACAAGGAAAAAGGTATCGTTTGCATTACGACCAAGAAGTACACCTTTATGTTCAAGGACTTCAGGTGTCGTGATGGAACCACCATTGGGGTCAAGCCTGTGTACTTCAATGACTGTGTGGTGAAGTGGGGACGGGTTTTGTGCAGTGAGTACAGCAAGTGGCACTGACGGCCCAAGTTGAACTGCTGCTTCAGTTCCTTGTGGTGAAATTATAGGCAGTGTGAAACGATCCCACGGAAGTGTGCCAACGGGCCAATCAATATCATTAGAAGAGAACACAGTTGCGTTCCTTGCAGGTTTGATGATCTCATTCAGGGTCTGTAACGCTTGGCGTTTATCTTCTTGGTTTACAGTGTTCGTAACTTTTGGTGTGGTACTGCATCCAGCAAACAAACAGAAAACGAGAGGTGCGAATTTAACGGTGTGTTTCTGCAGCATCAAATGCGGACTGTACTGGTTCTGCGTCAGATGTGTAATCAATTGCTGGATTACGGAGACGCTGATTTAAAAAGTCGTTTCCTCGTTCGATATGCTCTATTTGCGTATCAATTGGAAGTGAAATTTCTTGTAATCGTTCAAGATATGTTTCGTTGAGTGACTTGCCTGATGTCGTTGTTTCGACAATTACTGGTGTGACAAACACAATGAGTTCTTCACGAATCGTATTGTTGTCAACAGATGTGAAGATACCGCCGACCAAAGGGATGTCTCCTAGAAGTGGAATTTTTCGTTTTGTTTTTGATTCACTTTCTTTGAGTAACCCCCCAATGACTACGGTTTGGCCATCGTTAATGAGAATTTGACTACGTACTTGTCTTCGTGAAAAGATAGGATTGTCGCTCACGCCTGTACCCGCTTGGTCAGAGAGTTCAACGTTGATCGTGAGGTCAACATCACCATGGGTTGTAATACGGGGACGGACGTTCAGGAGTACACCAACATCTCGGTACTCAAATCCTCCTGTTACGACACCTGAAGATTGGCTCTGCGTTGTTTGCACGGGTACTTCTGAACCATTGAAGAAAATAGCTTCTTGGTTATCTGCGGTAAAAGTTCTAGGTTGTTGGAGAACTCGCACGTTGGTAAGTTGGTTCAATGCTGCGAGCACTGCGCCTAGGGCGTTACCTTCTGCACCAAGTGTGAAGACCGCTCCTCCTCCGTTAAACACACCTGAGAGGATGTCGTCAATCGCTCCAGTAAATGCACCACTTGCACCAATAGAATTGTCTCCTGAAGGAAGCGCACCTGTACCCCAACGCAATCCCAATTCGAGATCATCTGTCAGTGTTACAGCTGCGATGGTCGCCGAAATCATCACTTGGCGAGTGGGTTGATCAAATTCATGAATCGTATCGATGATTGCTTGCATATATGCAGGCGGAGCAAGAACGGCAAGTGCGTTTTGTCTGACGATAGGGACGAGTCGGATCTTTGCAATCAGTGAGGACTCTGGAGATTGATCATCACCTGCCGCTCCACCACTCTGCCATGGAAAGCTCATTTGACCGCCTTGCTCGGTGCTTGCTTCACCTGCTGCGCTGTCGCCAAATCCTGCTCCAGATAACCCTTGGTCTGGTCGTTCGATCATCGCAGCAACGCCTGATGGTGCGAGCAGAGCGTTGATTTCTTCTGCAAGCGAAATCGCATTTGCATGCTTAAGTTCTACAATTTGGGGTAACCCAACATTTGACGGTTCATCCAACGATGCAATGATTGAATCGAGGAAGGCAAAACTTTCTTCTGTTTTGGATAACACGAGTATCGCGTTTTTGTCAGGATACGCCTCAAAACGATAGACACCGCTGATAGCCTCAGTGACGTCAGCTCGATTCGCTTGAGAGCCTCGAGGGTTGCCACCAGAATTCGATGACCCACCACCCAAAATTTCTTGTAGGAGATTTCGAATTTTAATGGGATCGCTATAGAGCAAGGTGTAGAGTTTGCTTGTTTCGGTTGGGCGAGGTAGATCCCACTCATCATCGATGAGTTTCGCAATCTCTTCCATCACATCAGGTTCAGCTTGCACTGTGACGGAGTTTTGTTGCATGTTGACTGTGAGTCGCAATTCAACTTCATCCGTCCCAGAAGAGGATGGGGTTGAAGTTCTTCCACGGGTATTATTCCGTTGATTTTGGTTTGTTCTTGATTGCGTTGAAGAACCGCTTTCCTCAAAAATATCAAGGATGTTGGTGGAAATTTCAGAAGCGTCGGCATGTTTCAAGCGGAATGTTTTTAGCCTGCCGCTTCTCCATATCCGATCAAGTTGGTTAATCAACAATTGAATTTGTTGGCATAACCCGATATCACCAAGGAGAACGATTTGGTTTGAAATGGGATCTACGGTCAAGCTCCCGTAGTCGGGAAACATTTCGGTGATTCGATCGCCGATGACACTTGCTTCTGTTTTCTCAACGCCGAAGACTTTAATTACAAGTGTCCCTCTGTCTTGGCGGCGCATGACATCGGCATCAACACCTAGAACTGGAATGTCGCCAATATCACTGAGCATCGAATCAAGCGGACCGATGACAATGATGTCATCACGTTCAATCACACCAACTTGGTTCAGGCGAAATGCTTGGAACAGCAAATCAAGTGCAACGCTGCGGTTGACTGGTTCAACATTTTGGAGCGTAATTTTCTTTGCACGTAATCCTTGAATGCTGACTGGAATAACGACCTTGCCTGTTGTATTGGCAATGAACCCCAGTGTTTCTTCAATGGAAACATCATCAAAAGCAAGAATTACTGGCTCGTTGGAGACTTCGCGGAGCATCGGCCAGCGGATGGTTGCGTTGGTGGGAATCTCTTCTACTGCAGCACGCTCTGTTGGTTCTTCAATCAGGGCAGGGTCAGCGGTAGCATCTTCAATGGCTTCATCGACAACTTCAGTTTCAACTTCTTCTGGTATGACGGGATCGACGACTTCTTCAGCTTCCTCAACTGAAGGGATCTCAATGATTGGGGCTTCCTCAGGGAGGGGGCGATCTTGAGGGAAAGCCGTTGCTGTTGCGATGATGATGGCAATGTGTAACACTAGTTGTATACTCACTCTCTGGTCTTTTTTCGTAGGAACTGCTCCATTGCAGTTACGAAACTGTTGAACGCTGTGAAGGGTGGGATATTACCTTCAATGGGGAGCAAAGGCACCGTCACACCAAACTCTATCGGACCTTATCGGCATTTTTACGTAAGTAGAGACAACTCTGAGTTCACTTGAACACTCGGAAATTCTGTTGGCATTCGTCTGGGTTGTATTGCAAATAGCGGGAGAGTTATCTTGTTATTTTACAACTGTTTACAGCAGAGATGGAGATTCTTCTTCCTGCTCAACCTCTTTGAGGAAACTCGTCTCTGGTTCTGCGGGTTGATCTTCTAAAAAGAAGGGTTCTTCAACAATAAATAGGTCAATTTCATACACGCCTCGACGATACTCGACCGTAACCATTGAAGGCAATGTTGTGCTCACAACTTTCAAACCATCATGTTCACTCCCAGCCTTGAGTCGTAGTACAGCTTCTTCGCCACTCCCTGTACCTCGAAACCAAGCTTCATCACCAATGATCGCAATGAGTTCAGGTCCCATGTAGGTTGATGGAATCGGCGGAGGTGGTGGGGGAGTGGGTTCTTTTGGGGTGGTGACAACTGGCGCAGGTGGTGGAGGAGGAGGTGGTGGTGCTTTACGAATTGGTTTAAAAAAAGCTGAACGCCCTTCAAATCGAGCAATGTCGATCGCAACCATCGAGTCATGTTTTTCGAGGTACGAAGTAATCTGCGAACCATCACTTGTTTGAACGGATTGTTCAAACAGTGGCGCGAAGGAATTTTTCATTGCAACAATACAATAGAGACAAATGACAGCAAGTGAAAGAATACTCCAACTCGTTGGGCCACGAAATGTCGAGAGCGTAATCATCGTGTGTTCCTCCCTCGTTTCTTCGTTACAACCCACGCTTCAAGAGAAAGGTTCACCTTGATAAGCCGATTGTCCATCCGAGTTAATCGGACGCTTGAAACTGAATCAACCCAAGGGCTACTTTCTAATGCAGCGAGCACGTCTAATATCTCAGATTGTCTTGCGTCGAAGTGGAGGTCGCCGATGACTTGTTCTATTTGTTGTCCAGATTGTGCAATCCCAGGGAGTGCACTTGATCGCATCCGAGTCGTTTTTGTTCGCTTGAATTCATCATTTCGTACGTTGCTTTCCGCGAGGATGTCGTGGATTGCGTTCGTGAGTCCGCTTGCCCCTTCAGCTTTGTCACGAGGGAGTTGCACTTCACCAAAAGCAGTAATCGCATTTTTTGTGCTAGAAGTGAGGCGAACGGGTTTGTTGACTTCTCGAATTTGCATTTCGATTGTATCCGCCCTTGAGGACCAATTTGCTGCAACCTCAGCAATAGATGCGTCCCACATGAGGAAAAGAACTGTACCTATTCCTGCCCAAATAGCCCACTGAAAGGCTCGTGGAAACATTGAAACTCTATCGAGGAATTGTGTGATGTACTGTGGCATTACCGGTTGACCTCTTTCATCCGATCAAGAAGCATTCTCATTTCATTTCGCATTCTTGTTTTTGCCTCTGCGTTTGATCCAACACGTGAGAGCCCTTGTGAGACATCTTTGAGTGCGATTTTTGCCTCAGCTAGTGTCATCACTTTGATTTGTTCTTCAGTGAGTGGTTCTGGGAGTCTTGCAGCAACTGTACCACCCGCACGGTTTTCGCTGCGAGAGCTCGCATCACTCCCACTATCATTTGTTCGATCTCTTCTTGGCCTCTCATCTCTCTCGGGATCGCCAGCAAACGTGGGTGTCGTGGGTGAAGGGGTCGTGTCAACATTTGCCGCTCCGAGCATAGACGAAGGTTCGTTGTCGATCCCGTTTGGTTCTTCAGGTACATCAACACTTGCTTCGTCTGGAGCCATGCCTGCTTGCCGCATCGCTAGCGTCCATGTACCAAAATCATCATCTTGTGCATATCGAGGCCGCCGCAGTGGGTTCATCACAACAGCAGAGATATCAAACTCTCGATCTCCATACGTTCCGGCGGAATCGTATGAAAACTTAATGTCTCGAAACACTCTGTAAGAAAGGAGCGTCTCTTCCATCAGTGCGATGAGTTCCGCAGCGGAATACCCATCTGCGTCTAGGACGCGACCTCGGATGGAGATTGGTTCGCCTACATCAAGTCGCAGCGATTCGATCTCAATGCCAGCAGGTGTGCAATTTAAGACATCTGCAATCAGTTTTGTCATCGGCCACGCTGTGTTTGTAAGTTCAGAGTAGACAATTTGTTCTTTTCGTGCAGAAACAACCTCGTCGTATTGCGTTTGAATTTCCGGATTCAAAAACTCCAGTAAGGCGAGTCGTATGCCAGAAAACAGAGCAGGCCCAACTGCTAGTAAAAGGACAGCTGCGATGCCAAGTCGCCACGCAGTTTTCGATTGAGCGATGCTCATCGCGAAGCGTTCATATGCTGAGGGGTTATAGACGGGTGCTTCGACTCGCATTGTCGTGAGTGTAGAAAGTGAGCCTAGAGTTGCGAGCGCTGCTCCAACCGTTAACCCCCACGTGCCCCACCAAAGAGGATCGGTGCTTAAATTTGAGAGCCGCCTTTGCGAGGAATCAATGATTTCTTGCGGAATACTGATCAGTGGGTCGATCCCTTGGTGTTCTTCGATGGTGTGTGTTAGGGTGTTGACAAGATCAGCGGTATACAGTTCTGTATGTTTGTGGAGCGTTGCAGTTTCTTTAATGGCTCGGATCGTACCTTTGCAAAAGAGTTCAGCGGTGGCACCATTTTCACGCGTCGAACGAAACGCGATTCCCTGCGGGCACGTTAATGCAAGGGAGACAGATCCATCTAGGCGATTGGCAATGAGAATTGGTTCTTTAGGTCTAGATCCATTAAACAATGCAGCAATCGCGCCTGTTTCCGGAACAAACGATGCGTGTAACAATGCAGAAGGGATCCTGACTTGAGATTCCTCTGGCCAAGCGATGATGAGCCCTATTCTGTTCGATTCACCTGAAGCAGCTTCCATGGCAGCGACAGCTCTTCGGTGTTCGGGTGTTCCTCCAAGGAGTCGAGCTTCGGCCTGAAGTCGAAGTGCTTCTTGCAACTGCATGTCATCGGTATCAGGGAGTATTGAGGTTCTGCACACTGTTGCGGTGCCCGGCAAAAGAGCGACAGTTTTTTCAGGAGATCGTTCTTCAATGAGTGCTTCCAATGATTTCTCATCAGGTACTTCAGTTGTATCAAGTACAGTTGCTAGGCTCTGGTCTACGAAAAGACACCGATACCTGTCTCCTACTTGGTGGATCACCAAAAGGAGGTTGGGTGTCGGCTGATTGGTTTGATCATTGGTCACGTGTACGTACTATCTCTCTCGTCAATATCGGACGAATTACTGCTCTCTATACTCTAAAATCGTCACTGGTAGGGTGGAACGATCAACGACGACAATAATTTCTTGTTCTACCTGACTTGATTTTGCTGTCCCCTTGCTACTGATTGTGAACACGTTGCTTTTTGTGTCAAAAATATCATATAAAAATTCAATCGTATTTGGAGAAATCCCTGGGATATCTCTGTAATCAAGTGGGCTGCTGATTCCACCTACATTGTTGACGCGAAGGTAGAGCAGTTCTTCGACGAGCGTGGAATCGTCCGGAAACAATTGATACAGTAGTTCAGGAGAAATCGTGTTGATGTTCATTCTTCCCACAGGTGCCTCATGCGGTTCAAATTGACATGTTTCATCGAAAATATACCGGAGTTGATCGTCCTCTAATGGCACAACTCCTGGAATACCTGGGGCGAGTTTGGATAAGTCGTTCGTAAGGAGTGAGCCAAGTGATGCGCCGTCATCACTGGCAAACGCTAATAAAGCGAGAGCTTGAGGTTCATCGAGTCCCACTCGTAGTTGGAGTGTTTCCGCATCGGTGTTGTTCAAGTTGATTCTCGGTTCACCAGTTCCGGTTGTCCCCCCATCTTTTGAATGCGTTGTGAATAGCGATGCCCAGCCTGTTTCAAGGATTCCATTGGGCTCATCCCAAGGTAAACTCTGCCCCCCATCATTCTCATTTGAGTCGAGCCTGAAGTCTAAATCCCAATCTTCACCACGAATATCGTCTGGCATCACGCCAGCGATGAGTTCCATCTCTGCAATAGAGCGAAGGGGCCCGTTCCGTGGTTCATAGGGAGTTTCTAAACTAAGGTAGTACTCTCGCTCAACTCCCAATATTCTCGCCTCGTCATCTTCATCTGCCCAATCCAAAATAGATTCCATCACGCCATAGGCAAGCGTGTCTCCGAGTATTTGCAACATGATTGCGTTGTTGTCTGCGTTGACATTGAACTTACTATGTTCGTCCATCGGACCACGCCAATCTTGCCCATCTACATGGTGTCGGATGTCCCACTCCGCAACTCCGACTTCTCCAGAAGAAAGATACTCTAGATCATCAATGAGCGCAAAGGCATTGTATTGAGCAGGGACCATCGTGTGTTCGGACATTGCAGCAATTGTGGATTCAACACCTGCTCTTGCAGCCCATCTTGCTTGAATCCGATCATGAACTTCAATTCCGAGTAATGCCTGTCGATGTGCAAAAACTTGAATTGATGAAGTGACAAGCGCAGCAATTCCAAGAGCCCAAAGGGCAATGACGATGACTGAACCTTTTTTTTGTGGGTATGTCATGGGTTAGGGATCTCATGAACGTTGCCATCTGGGTCTGTAAAGATAAAGGTATCACCTTTCCCGCTTCCGGTATCACCACCGGGGCGATCATTCGAACCACCCGTACCTGAGGAACCACTTGCGCCACCCGACGCTGCGTCGGTATCTCCATCGAGATCAAGTGTTCCATCTCCGCTAGTTTGAGCATCATCATTTTCTTCTTCAACAATTTCAAAGAGATCGGCGGGAGGCATAACTCTGTCAAGCGGGACAACGGTGCGTAGGACGACAAATGGTGGGTTGTTGTCGTCATTTTCAACGGTGCCTGTTGCTTCGATCGTTACCCGTATTGCATGTGGAATACCAAGTTCATCAGAATCCCAATGCGGTACCCAAGCAGTTCCATCATAGGCTTCAAACTGCACAGAAACGATTCCTTCTGCAAGAGGGGTTGCAATACCACCACCAATGGGGTTGTCGTCTAAAATTGGGTCACGCCGTTTCCATAACACAGTCCCAAATTCATCATCATCGATTCTGTATTGCGTTTCATACTCTACACCTTCCCCATTGAAATCGATCTCTTTATTCGCACGGAGTGAATGAATGAAAATCAATAGTTCATCTCTGTGAACGTCTTTGCCTTCATACCGTGAAGTGTCATCGATGATGTGGACGCGAGTGTCGAACAAGTCATCTCGGCGCAAGACAGAGATGATGTCCTTCCTAATCGTTCTCAGTGCAGTGTCGCACCTCGAATATGCATCGAGGCGTTGTCTACTGATAGATTTACTAAGGCCTAATTGTGCAAGACTCACAGTGACACCACCAAGAACGATCGTTGCCATCAACCCCGCAATCATCAACTCAAGAAGTGTAAAGCCTCGTCGGTGCATCAATTTGATTCTCTCTCTTCTATTTCTTCCCAGTACCTCGCTTCACGATCGACAGGCTCAGCTGGAATCCTTGGGACAGGTTCCCCAAAACGTCTTGCAATGATGGTTTCGATTACAGAAGAATGCTTACCACCAACGGCGTCCCAAGAGATGGTTGCCCTCGCATGTACAGGGAGTAACTCGCCGTCATCTTCTAACTCAATTTCATAATAGAAGTGCTCGAATGGAGGATCACATGCTCCTTGTTGGGGATGCACTTTTTCGTAGATGTCTGGTCCTTCAACAAGGATCATGGAGAGTAACTCGTCAGCAAGCCAACTTGCGACTATTTGTTTTTCAGCTTCAACTTGCCTTGATAGTGATCGGCTGCTCATTGAAATGACAACTGCAAGTCCCACGCCTAGGATGGCAGCACCAATGATGACATCCATGAGTGCAAAGGCTCTTCTGGTTTGCATTACCACTCCTCCCGAGATTGGCCTGCAGCATCGAGGTCAATTGGCGTTAATGGTTCTTCGCCATCTTCATCAAGCCAAAGTGAGGGTGCCATCGCATGCGGTGCAAGCATGATTGTTGCAAAGCGATCATCCCATTCGATAGAAAGTTCTATGATTGGGCGGTTCTCGCCCGGCATTGTTGTGAGAGGCCATTGCGATGTGTCAGCGTACTCACCGTCTGTAAAAATTGCGAGCGACTCTTCTTCCATCCAGTTCGGGAAGACTACTGGTGGAGAGAGAGGATCATCAATCCAAAAACTTTCATGTGTGTCTTGGTCAGTCTCCAACGTGAGTAAGTAAAGTTTTCGATTTGGTGCATCGTACTGCAAGCCAGTTGCTTTACTTGACGTGGAGAGACGATGCGCAAACATGACCATCAGATCCGCTGCTTGGTCGACTTTGAGCTCAAAGACTCTATCTCGGGTACCCGAGAGTCTTGGGATTGCCATCGATGCGATAATGCCAAGGACGACCACTACCACGATCATTTCTAATAGGGTGAACCCTCTATGATCATGTTGTTCCGTACTTGTTGCATGGACTTGCAGATGTTTCATTCTTATTGGGTAAGATCAGCCGCTGCGCCCTCGCCACCTGATGCTTTGTCTTCGCCCCAACTGATAACATCGAAACTGGCGTTTACATCTCCGGGGACAATGATTTCGTACGGAGTTCCCCAAGGATCGATGAGGTCTGCGGAACGCTCAAGATACGGACCGTGTTGACCACCTCCGTCATCTGGCGAGAGAAGAAGTATCTCAAGATCGAAATTATCATCTGGTGCAGAGATTCCTTCATCGAGTAGATAGAGATTCACTGCTTTTGCAATCGTTGCAGCTTTTGCAACTGCTGCAGTTTGTTTTGCAGAGCCAACTCTGCTGAGAAGTTTGGGTGCGATGAGCGTTGCAAGTACGGCGATAATCGTGACAACTACAATAATTTCTAAAAGAGTGAAGCCGCGTCTGTATATTTTGTGGTTTGGTGATTGTTTCATAATAATTGGTGTAACGGAATTACCGTACGAGGGATTGCATTTCGAGAAGTGGAAGAAGTATGGCAGCAAGCACGAAACTCGCGAGTCCTGCCATAACAATGAGTAAGATTGGGGGGAGTGCTTTTGTGAACAATTTGAGCGAAGCGTTGACTTGCCGATCGAATGAAGTAGCGGAGTGTAAAAGCATTGTTTCTAATTTACCAGATCGCTCGCCCAAGTTAACTACTTGTACAAGTAGTGGGGGGAACAAACCAGACTGTTCGAGAGGGTGTGCGATTGGCCGACCTGCACGTACTTCCTCCTGCACACTTTCGATTGCGTCTGCTAGAGCAGCATTTCCAAGTGTATCTTTTGTGATGGTAAGGCCATCAAGAATAGGGAGCCCAGCGGAGGTGAGGGTTCCTAATGTGCGGGTAAAGCGTGTTACTGCGACGTCACGTAAAAGGGGACCTAACAGGGGGATTTGAAGCTTGAAGCGATCGACTTTCAGACGATTTTCTGTAGAAGTCGTCCAAGATTTCCAGCCAACGATGCATGCAATGACAAAGCCAAGCATCCAAGGCCACCAAACAGCGATAAAATCAGCAAATCCCATGACTACTTTTGTTGGCCATGGCAATGCCATCTCACCTGCGAGGGGACCGATTAACCGAGGAATGAGTACCGTGACGAGTACGATCCCACTTGCTCCGATGAGACTTGCGATAATTGCAGGATATGTAATTGCACCAATCAACTCGCGCTTGAGTTCAAGGGAGCGATCCATTAAATCAGCGAGTTGGTGAAGAATATCGCTCATGTTTCCAGAGGCGTCTGCTGCATGCAACATGCCGACGATGAGATCATCGAATGGCTTTCCCCATTCTTTAGCAGCTTTGTATAGTGGGTCGCCTGCTTCGACGCATTGGATCAAGTGATCGAGGACATCTCCAGAGGCAGCTGTTGCTTGTTGGCGAATCGTTTTTAACGCTTGCATCAGAGGCAACCCTGCTTCTAATGCCGTCGCAAGTTCGCGAATGAGGGTCGCTGTTTCATTGTGCGACATAGTGCGATGCGAGCGTTTTTTTTCTGTGGCGGTTGCTTTTCGTGATCCCTTGATTTGTTCAATTCGAGTCGCAGTTTCGCCACGTTGTCCGAGTTGTTTGATGATGTCTGCGCGATCTACTCCACGAAGAATACCTGATCGAATCTCGCCGTTGCTTGTTAAACTGTCAAAATGAAAATCATGCATGAGGTTGTTGTTTACAACTCATCGGTATCTTGAGTTGCTCTTAAAACTTCGGAGATCGTTGTAAGTCCTTCTGCAACTTTATTCATCCCATCACTTCTCATGTCGATATGTGACTCTGGTAGTAATGTGTTGAGTTGCCCTGCGGGCAAATTGTCAGAAATTGCAGCACGGAGTTTACCAGTGACTGTAACAAGTTCAAAGTATCCGATTCTTCCACGCGTACCCGTATCGTTGCACTTGTCACATCCACGCCCGACCCACATTTTGCCGTCGAGAAGTTCCATTTCATTTTTGGATAATCTGTGCGTCAAATCTTCTGGGATCTCAACTTGTTCTTTGCATTGATCACAGATCCGACGACCAAGCCGTTGGGCCAACACACCCTCAAGAACGGATGCGACTAAGTAGGGCTCAACGCCCATATCGATGAGCCTGCCAATTGAACTCACAGCATCATTTGTATGGATTGTTGAAAAGATGAGGTGACCTGTGAGTGCTGATCGAATTGCGATGTCAGCAGTTTCGGCATCACGGATTTCACCGACAAAAATAACGTCTGGGTCTTGTCTTAAGATAGAACGTAGACCAGTTGCAAACGTTAACCCTCGTTTTGGGTTTACAGGAATCTGGTTTATGCCTGCAAGCTCGTACTCAACAGGATCTTCGATCGTTATGATTTTCTTGGATGGATCGTACAGTTTAGACAGTGCAGCGTATAGAGATGTCGTCTTGCCAGAACCAGTTGGACCAGTCACGAGCACAAGCCCGTGCGGCTTTGCGATCAAGGAGTCAACACTGTCACGCATCTCCTCTACCATTCCTAGTGAAACGAGATCGAGCGGGAGCGCGCTTTTGTCGAGAATACGCATGACAACAGATTCCCCATACAACGTCGGGACGGTCGAAACTCGGATGTCTACTTTTCTGCCTTCAAATCGAAGTGCGATGTGTCCATCTTGCGGAACGTACCGTTCTGCAATATTCATAGACGACATAATTTTAATGCGACCGGTTAACGCGGGCTGAAGATGTTTTGGTGGGGGAGGCTGTTCTCTGAGAATACCATCAATTCTGTACTTCACCTTGAGTTCAGTTTCGAAGGGTTCAATGTGGATGTCACTTGCTCTAGATTGGATTGCTTCGAGGAGAATGAGGTTGACCAAGTTGATGAGTGTTGGCTCTTCAGCCATTTGATGAATATCATCAGCTTCGATAGTGTCAAGATTATGTGAGGTTTCAACTGCAGCTTCTTTAGTTTGTCCACCAAGACTCTCAGCCATTCTTGCAGCAGTTGTGCCAAAATATTTTCTCATCAATTCAGAAAATAGTTCATCAGTGATTCCTGCTCGAGTGACGGGATACCCTGTCATTGTGGCAACTTCGTCAGCTGCTTCTATATCATCTGGTTGGAGCATGACAACGATGAGTTGGCCATGTTCTATTGCAATTGGGATCGCCCTAAGCCGTACAGCAAGTTCAGTGTCGACAACAGTTGGAATCTCATCATCAATCTCAGGTAATTCATCAATCCACAATAACCCGAGTTCATTGCAACGATCTTTTGCGTTTTGCAAAGTTTCGGCATCTAGCGTAGATTGATCTGGCAGATCAGTTGATGTTGAGAGGTCAGTATCCATGCCTGAAGAGCCCCTCCTTAATTGCGAGAACCTCTGTCGCCTTTACTGTTTCCGAAGCCAGAAGGGTTAGGCTTGGGTTCTGGTTGGGTGCCTTTTCCTGATCCCTTGCCTTTTGGTTTGGTTGGTTTGTCTTGCAAGCTGAGCCCACCGTCTGGACCTACTGGTGGTTTCGTTGGTGCAGTGGGTTGACCATAACTTTGTTCATCTCTGGGAATCCAACGCCGTGAGCCTTCTAGTTTCATAAATGCATCTGGAGAAAGGATGTCACGGAGCATTTCGATGTACCGTTTTCCGAGTGCTTCTCTGTCTTTGTAGAGTGGGCGGGTCGGATCTTCTAATCGGTCTGGTGTTGCACCTGTTTTGCGAACTTGGCCAGCAAGTGCACGGTTCCTTTGAATCTCTGGATCATGCCTTCGAGTGAGATCGAGCAATTCATAATTGATGAGAATGAGTTCCCCAAGATATGCTGCCTCAAGTTGAAGGATGAGTGCGCGAATCTCTGGGTCGTATGTATCGTTTTCAGCGGCTTGTCGAATAATGCGCTGAGCTGGAGTTTTTCTGAATATTCTTGGGTATCCTCGATTGAGTGCTCTTGTTCTAAAATCTTCACCATCTACAGCATTGAGTGAACTGCTAATGACTTCGATGTATCTGTCGTTAATGTCCCGAACTTCGATCCGAGCTTTCACGAGTGCTTCTACATGTTCTGGAGATTGAGACGTGTCACCGGCGAGAATATTGTCAAAGAGTTTTTTAGGATTCCCGCGGAGAATAGCGTCTCTTTTTCTCATCGCGATGTCGAGGCCGACTGCGTACTCTTCGAGGTGAGGAGTGATCGTTGCCTCTGCTGTACCCGAGAGGTTTGTATCTCGTGTGACTTGGTAGAGGTCAGTGGATTCCCCGTTCATTCTTCCACGATTCATGTGCTTTTCTCGGTATAAGCGTTGTTCAAAAAGAGGCCAGATCTCAAGTTGTTCGTCAACAAGAATTGTTTTTACATTTTCAAGAAGACCTTGATCGAGTGCTCTTTTTTCCTCGAGCCAAGATCCGAGTGTTTCTAACACAGGTTTAAGGGTGTCTGTTTCACTTGCTGGTCTGTCTTCTTTGAGTTGATCTGCGACGGTGTTCAGCCGCTCGGTTGTTGCCGCCCAGCCAGCCTCAAAGTCATCGTTGTAAGAATCGAACATTGCTTCCACAATGACCTCTTGTGTATCATCAAGATCTAACCCTTCTGAGAATACGACAAGGTCGCGAGAAAAATACTCAGGGTGCATTGCTTCTGCCATGAATTCCATTTGGGCATGCGTAGTTTGTACAAGAGATGTAGTTGCAACTGCTGTCATGCATGTCAATGTGAGTTTTTGGATTGTTTTCATTGGGTTCATTGTCCTAATTCTTCCATATGTTGGGATGTGCTTCTTCAATTCGACAGAATCATGCAGCGAGTTAAACGCACCAGGATGGAGTTTATGTCTTCTTTTTGAGGTTGTGTTGAAATTCTACTATCGGACTGCATGATGAGTCTTTCTTACCAAAGAGGGTGCTTAACTGGAAATTGTACGTTGCTCTATGCGTTTTTCAGATGTTGTAACGACAATTCGATCAATATACACACCGGGTGTATCGATTCTCTCAGGGTCAAGTTCGCCGATTGGGACAAGCTCTTCTACTTCTGCAACGGTGACTTTGCCACAGGTCGCGACCATTGGGTTGAAGTTTCGAGCAGTTTTTCTGAAGATTACATTCCCTGATTCATCAGCTTTCCAAGCTTTAACGAGCGATAAATCGGACACAATGCCACGTTCGAGTACATAGAGTTCGCCATCGAACTCTTTCGTCTCTTTTCCATCAGCTACGATCGTTCCAACACCAGTTTTGGTGTAAAAACCAGGAATCCCTGCACCACCTGCTCGCAGCCTTTCTGCAAGTGTTCCTTGTGGGCAGAACTCAATTTCGAGTTCTTTTGCCATAAATTGACGTTCGAACTCCGCATTTTCACCGACGTAGGAGCTAAACATTTTTTTGATTTGCTTGGTTTGGAGAAGGAGACCTAGCCCCCAATCGTCAACCCCTGCGTTGTTAGAGACGCAGGATAATCCCGTCGCGCCGCTATCTCGAAGGGCAATAATGAGTTGCTCTGGGATGCCACAGAGACCAAAGCCGCCCACAGCGACCAACATATTGTCTTGTACAAGCCCCTCAAGGGCTGCTTCTGGTGTTGAACAAACTTTGCTAGGCATACACACATCATACGACAATCACTCTGCTCTAGTCTTGTAGATCCTACAAGTTTGGTCAATTCTTCCAAATGAACCCGACACTCCGAAATTGCTCCTGTTCCCTCCCTAAACCCCCGTCTGAGCAATGCTCAGAGGTATACACAGAGGTATACACAGAGGTATACACAGAGGTATGCTCTGAGCAATGCTCAGAGCAGGGGTGATGTGAGATCGGAATGTAGTGCGTAGTCAGAAGAATTCTGTGTTAGACAGGAGTTTCTGCGTTAGAGAGGAGTTTTTGCGTTCAGATGAAGGCGAAACGCTCAAGGGACCCTTTAGGATGGTGAGGCTAGGGGGGCTTGTCATTCGCACGTGCATCATCCCTGTTTGATCCACTTCAGTAACTGGAGTAAGTTCGGTGGCTTCCCTTGCATCAAAACACCAATTCTAAATATTCGAGCACATCCCCAAATCATCGCAATCACAGCAGCAAAACCAACAAGCATACTTGTAATGATTTGCCAAATTGCAACAGTTTCGGTGGATGCTGTGATTCTCAAGATCATGACAAAGGGGATAAGCGGGGGAGTAAAACTTGTGATCGTCGCAACTAACCCGTTTGGATGCTCTGAGAGAATAGGCCACAATGCAAGTGGAACGATCAAAATGATCATGATTGGACCAATAAGCGACTGCGCATCTCGCAACTCAGTGACAGCACTTCCTACTGCTGCCATAATTGATGCGATCATAAAATAGGCCATCGTGAAGTACACGACGAGATACAGTAAATGGGACACAGGGATCAAATCAAGAAGCGCAAACGTCACAAGCCCAACCATCGCAGCTCCCCCATACATCAAGAGCATGATGAGGCTTACACCAGCTTGCCCTAGAATTTTTCCACCAAGGAGTTGAAGAGGGCTTACAGCGCTCAGCAGCACCTCCATGACTTTGTTCCCTTTTTCTTCAATTGTTGTTGTCAAAAGATAATTTCCACTGGTGAACGTGGCGATCCAAAGCAACATCATGAACGCCATCGGGATGATCCTCCGAGCAGCTTCGTTGTCTGTTTTTTCCCCTCCATCATGGACTAACCGAGTTGCTGTGACACGAGGAAGTCGAACCATCGCGTGCATTTGAGATGGTTCATGGCCAAGCCTACGGAGTCGAACATCGACAACTGACCTCGCTGCAGTTGATGTAAGGAGATCAGTGTGGTTTGGTGAGAAACTGTTTGGAATAAGCACTTCGAGTTGTTCTTCAGTATCCAACGCATCCTTGGATACAAGTGATTCTGGCACAACGATCAATGCAGCGAGATCACCCTTTCGCACTGCTTCTTTGAGCGATTCGACTTCTTCGAGAGACGCTTCTTGCAACACAATTTCGGAAACGGTTTCGTTTGCCTGTTCGAGCATCGCTGAAGCAAGTGGATCGTTGAGAACAATGTCAGGTAAAGCTTCGATTCGTTCAGCGTTTCGCGTATCGTTTGCAATTCGAGTCGTAAACTCAGCGCGAACATCGTTTGGAGCGATGATGGCGACAGTTCCAGTTAGTGGCGTTGTGTTGGCCTCCATCATCAGGGGCATGACAATGATAAATAATCCCATCATGAGGATGGGCATGATGATCGCACCGACAAGAAACGCTTTGGTCATTGCGGTATGTCTGAATTCTCTCCATGCAACGACAAGAGTCTTAAACATGTTTCATTTCCTCACGAACTTGAAGTGCTGCTTCATGTCCACGATTTCGTTCGACTTGCTCAATGAAAATTTCATCGAGTGTAGGCCTCACTATTTCGATCCCTTGAACAGATTGTTGTTGCACGATTTGAGAGAGAATTGCAGGTGCTTCTGCGCCTTCTTGCAACCTCATCAGAATTTGTTTTTCTTTTTCGTTCCTCTTTATTACTGTTGCACCATGGATTGAATGTAGATCGCACTGCATGTCAGTTGGCTCAATCCGAATGACACGAGGGTCGAATTGGGATTGGATCGAACTTACGGTGCCGTCAAGTACCTTTTTGCCTTGGTCAATCATGACAATTCGGTCGCAAATTTTTTCTGCTTGCGAAAGAACATGAGTTGAAAACAAGATGGTTCTTCCTTGTTGGTGTAACTCATCAATGATTTGTCCGATGACTCTCGCGTTCACAGGATCAAGCCCTGAAAATGGTTCATCAAGAATGATAAGCTCAGGTTCATGGATGATTGCAGCTAGAAACTGAACTTTCTGTTGCATACCCTTGGAAAGTTCTTCACACCGTTTGTTGCGAATGCCGGGTAACTCGACTCGTTCTAACCATGTATCGGTTTGTTTCTTGAGTTCACAACCTGCAACGCCCTTGAGTCTGCCAATGTACTCGACAAAATGTCCAACTTTCATTTTTCGGTAAACACCACGCTCTTCTGGGAGGTAGCCAATCCGATCTTTGGACTTCAATGCGTTTGTGCCAAGAACCTCAACAGTCCCTTGGTCAGCGTGGATGATAGACATCAACATGCGAATGGTTGTACTTTTTCCTGCTCCATTTGGCCCTAAGAAACCGCAGAGTGATCCTTGTGGAACATCAAGGTCTACATCAACAACTGCGTTCGTTTGTCCAAAAGATTTTGAAACACCTCGAATTTGTACAGCGTTTGTCATTTCGAATCCCTTAACTTGATCACCGGATCTGGCAAGGTAAAGATGCGTTCATCCACTGAATTGACATCGATAGTGTCAAAGACCATTGCGATCTCTACGCCATCTCGGTCAAAAACGACTGAGTGAAATAGTTGTAAATCGCCGACAGGCCTCCACTCACGAAAAAAAACGTTAACGATCGCATCGCCCTCATTTGTGTGTTCGATTGTTTGCCGACCAACCACTCTCTTTGTAGTTTTTGAGAAGAAAATTTGCTGCCCTGCATCGAATTCAGTGTTACTTGAAATATGTAAAATCCAGCACGCTTCCCCATCGAATTTGGTTTCCCCTTGAACTGTCATATTGTCGAGTTCAAGGGGCAAACTCGTTAACCACTCGATCCAATTGAGTTGTCGAATTTTTTGAGAGAGAGTTTTCTCGTCAATCAGTTTGAAATCTTGCGAGTTTGTAGGATTAGGAATCTCCTCCCAAGCAGTTTGTCCGTCACTACCAAAACGAGTTTGCCCTATTCCGATAAAAGTTTGTACTACAAGAACTTTTCCACCAGTAAATGTTGCTAAATCAATTTCAATGACAGGCCGCCCGTCTGGCAAACGAATCATTCCATGCAGTTTAAAAGACTCAAGAGATTCAATCGCATGCGCTCCACCAATCGCTTTTATCGCGCCATCAAGTAAATCTGCAGGTGCAGGATTCGAGTTGATTGAATCTGGTTTTAAAAGAAGGGCTAAGAGAATTGTTCCAAGAACGCGTACCATGAATTGTTATTCTACCTTGTGAATGACTCGGGAGGGTTCGATCGCAAGTCTGCGTGTACACTTCTCGTTGCATGAGTTCGAAATTGAATACATTTATCTTGAAAAAACCGTTGGTACTTGATGGCGCGATGGGTTCGCGGCTTCAACAAGAAGAACTTTCAATCGAGCAAGATTATTTGGGTTTCGAAAATTGTATTGATCTTCTGACTCGCACAAAACCAGATTTAATCAAATCAATTCACGACTCATTTTTAGACGTAGGTGCTGATGCAATCGAAACGAATACATTTGGCGCAAACCCTCTTGTTCTTTCTGAATTTAATGAGGAGGTTGCTTCGTGGTCACGAGAGTTATGTAAGCAGTCGGCAGAACTTGCTCGGGATTGTTGCGACGCATATTCCACTCCACGGCATCCAAGATTTGTACTCGGTTCATTGGGGCCGGGTACAAAACTCATCTCTCTAAATCAGGTTTCATGGGATACCATGCTTGCAAGTTATGTTGAATCAGCAAGAGGACTTCTCGAGGGGGGTGTTGATGCATTTCTCATAGAAACTTGTCAAGATCTTTTGCAGATTAAGTGCGCAATCAATGCATGCCTTCAGGCGATTGATGAGAAGGGAAAAACGCATCAAGACATTCCTATACTCGTAAGTGTCACAATTGAATCGTCAGGTACGATGCTTGTTGGCAGTGATATAGCTGCTGTTGTTAACGCCCTTCGATCCTATCCTTTATTTTCATTAGGATTAAATTGCGCGACAGGACCAACAGAGATGGCACCTCATATCAGTCATCTCTCAAAGAATTGGCCAACGCATATTTCATGTATACCAAATGCAGGATTGCCAATTCTCATGGAAGGACATACACAATTTCCATTGGGGCCAATACAACTTGCAGAGTCGATGCGAGTGTACCTTGAAGAGTATGGTCTTGATGTGTTAGGCGGTTGTTGTGGGACAACACCTGAACACATAGAACAGTTAGTGACTGTTACAAGAAACACCACGAGAGGCCGAAGAGATTTTTCAGGTTGGCAACCAGGATGTTCGAGTTTATACACTTCTTCAGATTACAGGCAAGAACAGTCCCTGTTCATTGTTGGAGAGAGGATGAATGCTTCTGGCTCAAGAAAGTTCAAAAGGCTATTGAGTGAAGAAAAATATGACGAAATTGTTTCACTTGCCAAGCAACAAGTGCGTGAAGGTGCAAATTGCCTTGACATCAATGTCGACTCTACAGAGCGTGATTGCTCGCACGATATGGCAACCCTTGTCCAGAATGTAATTCGTCAGGTTGACGCCCCTTTAATGCTAGATTCCACTCAATTGTCAACGATCGAGGTAGGGCTAAAACATGCAGGGGGCAAATGTGTCATCAATTCAACTAATTTTGAAGAGGGGGTTGATAGATTCGACAAATTCTGCAAATTGGCGAAGACGTATGGTTCAGCAATCGTTTTTGGCACAATTGATGAAAACGAAGAAGAAGCTATGGCGCGTACTGCTGAGAGAAAATTTACAATTGCTCAAAGAGCAATCCAAAGAGCAAGAAACGTCCACAACATTCCTCTTTCAGACATTTTTATAGACCCACTTGTTCTTCCGATTTCAACTGGAATGGAAGATGATCGCAGAAGCTCGCTTGAACTCATCGAGGGTGTTAGGCGTATCGCAAAGCAGTGGCCGAACGTGCAGATAACTTGCGGTCTTTCAAATTGTTCGTTTGGTCTACACCCATCCGCAAGACAGGTGCTTAACTCAGTGCTTCTTTGGGAACTGATGGATGCTGGGCTGACGTCCTCAATTATGCATTCTTCAAAAATTCAGCCAATGAATCGCATCCACCCTGAGAGAAAACAAGCTGCCCTAGACTTGATTTATGATCGCAGAGCTTTATCTCAAGGAGGTACAGGTTTACCTGTTCATATCGAAGACGAACGATTTGATCCTTTGCAAGAATTCGTTTCACTGTTTGATGATGAGGAGCAAGTTGAATCACAACAAACGGAACACCTTTTGTCCGTCGAAGAACGGTTACAAACACATATTGTCAATGGCGACAAAGATAATCTTCTAGATCACCTCAGCGAAGCACTGGAAAAATATACGCCAATAGAGATTATTAATGACCATCTATTAGCTGGGATGAAAACAGTAGGTGAGCTGTTTGGTTCTGGGCAAATGCAGTTACCGTTTGTGTTGCAATCAGCAGAAGTGATGAAACAATCTGTGAAGTATCTTGAACAATTCATGGAACAAGATGATACCCATCAGCAAGGTCGCATCGTGCTTGCAACAGTGAGGGGTGATGTGCATGATATTGGTAAGAACCTCGTTGATATTATTTTAAGCAACAACGGGTGGTCGGTCTCGAACATTGGTATCAAGCAATCAATCGAAGAGATTGTTCAAGCATGGCGTGAATCAGGTGCTGATGCGATTGGCATGTCTGGTCTGCTTGTCAAAAGTGTGATGGTCATGGAGGACAATTTAAAAGCCCTAAATGAGATGAACATAGGTGTTCCAGTGTTACTCGGCGGAGCCCCACTATCACGAAACTACTGTGAATCTCATTTAAGAACGGTATATGAAGGTGAGCTTTACTATGGAAAAGACGCATTTGAAGGGTTGCGGATTTGCAACGCAATCGCAGAAGAAAAGCAGGCTGCCCTGACAACTGAGATAGAGTTACGGCTTGCGAAACGGTCAGCGATTGATACTCGGAGGCGAGAGATTTCCTCTGATGAAGAATCAAACCAACAAACTGTTGTTTCAAGCGCTCAGCGAAGTGAAGTTTCTGTACAAGTTCCCGTTCCTACGCCGCCATTTTGGGGAGATCGAGTTGTTGACTCTATCTCTCTTGACGAAATTTACCCATATATCAATACGAAAGCACTCTTTCGAGGACAATGGGGTTTTCGAAAGGGGCAAAAATCAAAAGGGAATTTCTCGCACTATATAGATGAAGAAGTTCGCCCCATTTTTGATCGTTTGAAATCTGAGTTACGCGATACCCACACTCTACAACCCAAAGTTGTATACGGCTATTTCCCAGTTGCAAGTGATGGGGATGATCTTGTTATCTTCGACTACAACGATCCTACTCGTGCGTTAGAGCGGTTGCATTTCCCTAGGCAAACACGTAGAAGAAAATTGTGTATCGCTGATTTCTTTAGGTCAATCGATTGCGACTCGCGTGATGTACTTGGAATGTCATGTGTCACGATGGGATCAGAAGTGAGTAAACTCGCAGCGACATTATTCGCCAATGATTCATATCAAGAATATCTGTATGTGCACGGGATGGGTGTGGAATGTGCAGAAGCCTTGGCAGAACTCTGGCATAAACGAATGCGAGAAGAACTAGGAATCAATGACGGAGATAGCCCCTACATACAAGAGTTGTTTTCACAAAAATACAGAGGAAGCAGGTACTCATTTGGCTACCCTGCATGCCCAGATCTTAGCCAACAAGAAGCACTGTTTCGTTTGTTACGACCAGATCGAATTGGGTGCTCGCTGACAGAAAATTGGCAAATAGATCCTGAACAATCTACATCTGCAATCATCGTGCACCACCCCGAGGCCAATTACTTCAGCGCGATATAACCACGCGATCTTATCAATAGTACCATTGAGGAATGTTCGTACTCGGTACCTTTTGGATTTGAAATTGACAATCACAATTGAATGGTGGTGGTATAGTGAGGGTGATGTTCGAAAAAATTGTGGAGTTAACGGATAGGCAAAAGGCACTTTTAGCGCTGCTTCTTATTTTGCCAGCACCCCTGATTGGTGTTTCATGTTCCTTGTATCTACCTCCGATACACACATCACTTGAGGGGGATGTGGAAATTGGAAAAATCATTTGGGCAATCGCAAAAATTTGGCTCTTGTTGCTACCAGTTGTGTGGCTTCTCGTTATCGACAAAGGCAAACTAAGTTGGTCACCAACAAATGTAAGAGGGGTTGTTGCAGGATTGCTTTGGTCAATTCCGTTTGCACTCATTATTTTCGCTACGTATGTACTAGCCAAAGACGCACTCATGAGTCAAGGAGAAGCAAAAGCAACTATTGAAGAACTTGGTATTTCATCACCGGCGAAATTTTTGATCTTTGCTTCAGCCATGTCACTTGGAAACTCATTGATGGAAGAATATGTTTGGCGATGGTTTGTGTTCTCAAGATTAAAAATTCTCGTTGGAATTTGGCCTGCAATCATCATGAGTGCTTTCTTTTTTACCGTACATCACGTTGTCATTATCTGGAACGTGGGGACGCTCTCTCTTGTATTTCTTGGTTCGATTAGTTTGTTTATTGGTGGGGTCATTTGGGCGTGGCTTTATAACAAGTACAACTCTATATGGCCAGGTTGGATCTGCCATGTCGCAGCCGATACAGCTATCATGTGGATTGTTTGGTGGATCATCACAGGGAGATAATATGAAACCGTTAGTACCATTAGGAGTCGCTTGTTTTTGGGCAAGTTTAGTGTTCGCAACCCCTGGTTCTGAAAAGTGCAAAACACTTGACACGATACCAAATGTTGTCACCAGCGATATCAAAGCCGGGATAGAAAAACATATCAAAGAATTATCGTACGAACATGGTGGCTTTTTCCCAATCACATTTGATGGGAATATGATGAAACTAAAGCTCGTTAAAGTGCACATGGAATACCTCGCGAACCTCGGTCCTCGAAGTCATTTTGCATGCGTTGATCTTGCAAGTGAAGAAGGCAATGTCTATGACGTAGATTTTTTCTTATCTGGTGATCCAGGCGATATGACAGTGACTGAAACAACGGTCCACAAACTCAATGGCAGACCCTTTTATCTTTGGGAACAACAGGAAGATGGCACATGGATTCATATCGATGCAACAAATGCATCACGAGAATTGCTTGGTGTTAAGGAAGGAACTGATCAGTTCGAGTTTACATATCAAGCTGTTCTTCCCACGATGACAGAACCTGCACAGATGTGGATTCCAATTCCATCCGATGATCAATTTCAAACCATCACAATTGATCGAATTCAGATGCCAGGAAAATATCAAATTCTTACTGATACCAAGTTTGCCAACCAGATTTTGCATGTTGAGCTAAATCCAGAAGATAGTGGAAGTACGTTCGTTCTACATTTTAATGTTCTGAGGCAAGAAAAAGGAGTACATGTTGATCAGACAAACCCAGAGGTGTATTTGTTACCTGATCAGTTAGTTCCAGACAATGAGAAATTCAAAAAGATCGCAGAAGTAGCCATCACTGGAAAAAATGGAGGTGATCTTGTAAAAGCACGTGCGTTGTATGACCATACGATTGATCGTATGAAATACGCCAAGTTTGGAAGTGGATGGGGTCAAGGAAATGCAAATTTTGCATGTGATTCTGCGAGGGGTAACTGTACAGATTACCACTCCTACTTTATTGCACTGTGTAGAAGTGTTGGAATTCCCGCGCGGTTTGCTATCGGGGCAGCAGTCCCTGCGAGTCGAGATGATGGGGGAGTGAGTGGGTACCACTGTTGGGCTGAGTTTTATGCTGAAGGCAAGTGGTGGCCAGTAGATATTAGCGAAGCAGATAAGTATGCAGCACTTGCAACATATTACTTTGGGCACAACCCAGCGAACCGAGTTGAGTTTAGCAGAGGTCGCAACTTAGTTGTTTCGCCCGGACCAAAATCTGGGCCGATTAATTTTCTTGCGTATCCACTCCTAGAAGTAGGTGGAAAGCCAGTGAAGGTGAAACCACAGTTTGGGTTCCAACGAATTGGTTACGTTGATTCCTGATGTAATTTTTTTGCAAATTTTACACTTAGAACAAGTCCAAACATCAGGATACATCCTAGCAAGGTAGATCCCCATAAAGCAACTGGAGTAAGTACATCGTCTCGATGCGCTCCCCAATATACTAGTGCGACGCAAGGCAAGTACAGAATAGTAGCGGTGAATGTGCCCGGTGACCAGACTCTAGTAACAATCGTTGGTCCAATATGAAAAAAGATTGCGTTCACACCCCAGACAGCAGTCATCGATAAGGCAAGAAGTGGGCAATGCCATCCAATTGCAGCACAGGCGATGGTCATTGCCATTGCACAACTGTTGAGTAAAAAGAAATCTTGCCAAGAGCTCTGCAGCCCAATTATTTTTTTTGCCCACTCTTTCCAATTGAAAAAATATTCTTCGATGATGTGTAACCCGTAACACCATACACTCACCCATAAGACCCATTCGTAAGACCATTGCGGATGTTCTACCATTGTTGGAGTGTACCAAGGAGTGATTGTATGTAGTTTCTAGTGACTGTCACGTCGAAACAAGTTTGTCATCCAAATACGCAACAGCTTGGTCTATGTTGATGCGTTCTTGGCTAGCAGTATCACGGTCACGCACAGTTATTGTGTTGTCCTCAAGCGTGTCACCGTCAATCACAAAACAATATGGTGTACCAGCTTCGTCCATGCGTGCGTATCGTTTACCGATTGACTGCTTTGCGTCGTACTGCACAACATGCTTCTTACGCATTTCTTCATGCAACTTCGTGGCAATTTCTGGCATCCCGTTTTTGTTCACCAGTGGAAAAATAGCTGCTTTGATAGGCGCAACACGTGGATTAAATTTCATAAATACTTTGGATGGACGATCGTCTGGAGTATACGCTTCGCACAAGAGTGCTAGTGTTCCTCGGCTGAGTCCAGCAGATGGTTCGATGACATGCGGTGTGTAGCGTTCATTCTTTTCTTGGTCGAAATAATTAATTTTTTTACCGCTAAACTCAGTGTGTCTCGATAGGTCGTAATTCCCTCGGTGCGCAACACCTTCTAGTTCACCATATCCAGGTGCAGTAAATGGAAATTTGTATTCAATATCAAACGTTCCACAACCTTCTTTCGCGTAATGGGCAAGTTCGTCGGAATCATGTTGGCGCATTTGTAAGTTGTCTGTTGTTAACCCCATTTTTTGCCACCATTGTTTACGGTAATCACACCAAAATTCATACCACTTTTGTGTTTCGTCTTCGTGGCAGAACCATTCAATTTCCATTTGTTCGAATTCTCGTGAACGGAAAATGAAGTTACGAGGTGTGACTTCATTACGAAACGCTTTGCCAATCTGTGCAATACCGAACGGCATTTTGACACGCATTGTGTCTACAACATTCATGAAATTTAAGAAAATGCCTTGTGCTGTTTCAGGTCGAAGATACGCTTTGTTGTCACCACCGCCGGTTGCTCCAACAGTTGTATCAAACATCAAACTGAATTGGCGTGGCTCTGTAAGAGTGCCGACTTCTTTGGTGTCAGGGCCTACGATACGATCAAAAACATTCAGATCAAGATCGGTCAGTACTCTACGTTCATATCCTTCTTCAACAGATTCAACTTTCTCATATTTCATAAGTAGTTTGCATGCTCTCTCGAAGCTCTCTTCGTTGCCTTCGATGTATGCGTACATTCGAGAAGTGCCATCATCAGCTGCATTTACGATCACTTCAAGGTGATCTGCGCGGTAGCGAGATTTCGTTTCTCTGCAATCAACCATTGGGTCATTAAATCCACCGACATGGCCGGATGCCTCCCAAACTTTAGGGTTTTGGATGATCGAAGAGTCAATGCCAACAATACGCAGTTGTTCACCATCGGCTCCAATCGGAGGACAATGCACCATGTCATGCCACCAAGCATCTCGGAGGTTGTTTTTAAGTTCGGTTCCCATTGGACCATAGTCCCAGAAGCCGTTTATCCCACCATAGATTTCACTTGCGGGAAAAATAAAACCCCTGCGTTTACAGAGGGAGACGAGATCTTCCATTGAATACTCTATTGCCATAGTTGGGAATCCTAGCAGGGTCGGGGGAGAGAGGTTTTAGAGAGATGTACTGCAAGTTGCATCGATGCGAGCATAGATCCATCATTTGCACAGAATTTTTTTGCTTTATCAAATGCAGTTCCATGGTCTGGGCTCGTTCGAATGATCGGGAGGCCCAGAGTCCAATTTACTGCTTGATGTGTATGGAGTAATTTGACTGGGAGTAACCCTTGGTCATGGTACATCGCCACGATCATATCAAAAGCTCCTTCTCGTGCTGCAGTAAAGAGAGTATCTGCAGGATAGGGACCTTGGACATCTATCCCAGCTTCTCGTGCAACATGCATGGCAGGTTCGATGAGTCTTTTTTCTTCGTCTCCTAACAAACCATTTTCACCAGCATGTGGATTGAGACCTGCAACCGCAATGCGTGGTTGTGCTATCCCAAGTTGCACGCAACTATCATTCGCAAGATCGATCGCATCAAAGACTTTCCCGATAGTTAACACGTTGCGAATGTCCATCAAAGGAATGTGGCAAGTTGCAAGAACAACTTTGAGTGTTGGTGAGATAAATGCCATTGCGTGGCGCTTTGATTTTGTGCGAGTTGCAAAGAGTTCGGTGTGTCCCGCCCAGCGATATCCTGCTTCAAACCAACTTTCTTTGCAAATCGGTGCTGTGACAACAGCATCTACATGTCGAGGGTGTTCATCTGGAAGCATCGCGTCGGTGATCGCTTGCTCAACCCATCTTTTTGAAGCGAGACCTCCTTCTACAGAAGGACGTGGTTTCAATTCATGCAGGTGTTCCTCGCCCCCATCGAACACAGTAATGTGTTGATGAATAGGGGAGTTCGCTCGGGGAGAGTTCGCGTCAACTCTGTGCCAACGAAGGGCGTGCAAACCGCAAGCATCTGCTGCAATCGTGAGCAAAGCATTCGAACCGTAGACAACAAAACGCGTATCTTTGTGATCAGAAAAAAAACTCAGTGACCGAGCGACAAGTTCCGGTCCAATGCCCGCTGGGTCACCCATCGTGATTCCAATAGTTGGGATATTTTTCTGGTTCATATCCTTACCTGTAATCAATTCCGCCCTTAAGATCCCCGCCCCCAAATTTTTCTCGAAGTTTTCGCATTGCTGGGTCTTCACTTCTTACGGGCAATGCATCCCCACCTTCTTCAGTTTGAGCTTGTTTCAATGACAAGGCAATTCTTCTTGTTGCTGGATCAACTGAGAGCACACGTACTGTGACAGATTCCCCTTCCTTGACGGCATCTTTTGCGGACTTCACTCGTTGATTTGACAGTTCAGATATGTGAATGAGCCCCTCAACTCCACCCTCAAGTGCAACAAAGGCTCCAAATGCAGCAAGTCGTGTGACTGTTCCTGTGGTCGTTTCGCCGACCTCTATTGCCCCAAGCGTTGAAATCATCGGATCTTCAATGAGTTGCTTCATCCCGAGGGCGATTTTGGGACGAGTTTGCCCCTGGGTTGGTTCTTCGATATCAAGGACTTGTACCCGAACAAGATCACCAACTTTTACAAACTTTGAAGCATCGTTGACACGCTCCCAGCTCATTTCAGAGATGTGGATCAGACCCTCTATCCCACCAATGTCAGCAAACGCGCCGTATGGCTTGACGGAAGTTATTGTTGCATCAAGAGTTGCGCCGATTTCGAGCTCGCCAAGCGTTTCGTTCTGTTTTTCTTGTTGTTCAGCTTGTAACACAGATCTACGGCTGAGTACGATGCGATTTTTTGATCGATCAAGCTCGATCACTTCACAAGCGAATTTCTCACCCACGAAGACTGAGAGGTCAGGGACGTGGTAGAGTTCAACATGCCCAGCGGGCATAAAGGCTTTGTGAGACGCAAGTTCCATCTCTAAACCGCCTGTATTTGTCCCTTTGCACATTGCCTCAACGATTTGTCCGATTTCAAGTGCTTCCCAGTTTGCTTTCTGAATTGCACCTTGCCTTGAGAGGATGAGCATGCCGTCTCTGTCTGTACGCTCAACGACAAAATCAAGTGAATCTCCCACATTTGGTAGCGTATCAAATTGGATTTTTGGGCAAGAGCCCTGCATTCTGGGACCGAATTCTACGAGTACGTTTGGACCGTGAATCGCAGCAACCACTCCGGTTCGCAGTGCTCTTGCTTCGCCTCTTTTACGGCGTTGGGGTTGGTCGTCTACGAGATCATCAATCGAGGCTCCACCGAGGGCAGCGTCAATTTCTGCCTGAAGTTCTGGATTCATCTTTTCTTCGCTCATACCGCCCATCCTACCACTAGAAGAGGTGCTGTTCCTATTTGAAATACTGGAATCATGAGACTTTTCAACCAAGGTGTATACCATTTACTTGGTAACACAAAATTGACCATCTACCTACCCCCATCGTGTATCATCGCCACCCTGTTGCCGCTGGTGGCGACAATTTAGAACAGGACGACTGAATTATGGCGCACCCCTCAACAGCTTGGGGCATCGATATAGGGCAATTTGCAATCAAGGCGATCCGTCTCGAACGAGAAGGTTCGACTGTTCAAGTCACAGATTATGAAGTGGTACAACACCAACGAGTGTTGTCATCTCCCGATACGGATGCCGCTGAAGTCACACGATTGAGCCTTGGGCAGTTGATCAGCAAAAAGAACTTAGAAGGTGAACACCTTGTGATTTCAGTTCCTGGGCACTCTGCATTTGCACGCTTTGCAAAGCTTCCTCCAGTGGAACCCAAAGCAGTTCCAGATATCGTAAAGTTTGAAGCGGTCCAGCAAATCCCTTTCCCAATCGAAGAAGTTGAATGGGATTATGCAGCCTTTCACGATGAGGGTAGTCCTGAAGTTGAAGTCGGTATTTTTGCGATCACTCGGGAGCGAGTCAATACGCAACTTGATGTGTATGACGCTGTAGGATTAAGTCCAGAAGCACTGACGTTAAGCCCAACTGCTGTCTATAACGCAATGCACTACGACTTTGAACTGACAAATGATGATGCAGAGCAACTCGTTATTGTTGACATAGGCACGCAAGCAACCGACGTGATTATTGCTTCAGGAAAACGGTGTTGGATTCGCACATTCCCACTTGGAGGAACTCATTTTACTGAGGCGATTGCTGAAGCATTTAAGATTAGTTATGCAAAGGCAGAACGGCTCAAACTTGAAGCGGCAAGCAGTAAGTATGCAAAACAAATCATGCAAGCAATGCGGCCAGTGTTCGCTGACTTACTGCAGGAGTTACAACGATCATTAAGTTACGCATCAGGTGGTGTAGACCTTAATGATATTGTTGGCGTTGGCTCAACATTCCGCATTCCTGGTTTGCGAAAATTCATCGGGCAACAACTGCAAGTGAATGTTGCGCGCCTTGATGAATTCAAGCGAATCGATGTCAAAGGGCGTGAAGCATCTGCGTTCGCTGAAAACTGTGTAAATATGTCAACGGCGTACGGCTTGGCACTTCAAGGTATCGGGCTTGGGCACATTGATGTCAATTTAGTCCCTACAACAATACTTCGCGAACAGTTATGGCACCAAAAAACCAAATGGTTTGTCGCCGCAGCGTGCATTATGATTCTTGGCAGTGCTGTGACCTTGTTGGGCCCATTTCTTGATAGCCAAGCGCTTGGCACAGGTGGTGTTCCTTCGAAAGTAAGAAACCTCATCGACAAAGGTACGGGCCTTCAAAAAGAGTTTAAAAAAGCGGAGCAAGATGGGAAACTTGGAACAGACGCCGCGGGTCTTGTTGCGTTATTGGAGTATCGAGATGTCTGGCCATACATTGTGCATGATGCAGCGGAATCTCTAGCAGCCGCAGGTCCAGAAAACAGAGTGATGACTTTGGAGGATTTTCTTGCAGCGTTTCCAGCTGTGGAAGATCGCCCCCTTGTTCAACTGCGAAAGTTAGAAGGGCAACTTGTTCAAAGTGATGCAGATCAACCACGCATTGCAGTACAAATGCAGGTTGAACTCAACCACGCAAACCCCGTGACATTCCTTGATTCTCACGTCGCTGCTTGGCTTCGCTCAAATGCAGAACCAACTGGTGATAGGGTCAAGGTGCCGTACAAAATTATTCGTTCCACTGTAAGTTGCAACCCAGAGGATATGGAAACCATCGTGGTTGATCCAGAAGTTGTAGAGGATGAATCTTCTGATAGCTCCTCTAGCGAGAACAGTGGTGGTGGAAACAATAATAGTGGTGGTGGGGGGGGAACCAAAATGGGTGGGGGTGGTGGCAGCGGTCCAAGCCCGAGTGGAGGATCGAATCGAGGTGGTTCAGGGCGAGGATCTGGGAGTTCACGCAAACCGCCGAAGAAGCCAAGCAAGCCAACAGAACAAATGTTTCCTTCGGTAGAAATTACAGAATCAACATTTACAACGAGTGCTCCATTGCCCGAGTATCCCGAAAAGGACCTGCATCCTCCAGACTCAGAATGGTATAAGGCAACCGTGACGTTCGAAGTCGAACTCGTCCCCCAGCCCCGACCAGAAGAAACCGCATTACTTGATGAAGACAAGGCAGGTACATCGTGAGTAAAAAGAAATTAGAAATTGATCCACAGCAAATTCTTGCATGGATGCGGGGCAATATCGTTCTCGTTGTTCTCATGATCGCGTGTATTGGAGCCATCGTTGGTTTGCCAATGTTCGCAGCATCGTGGTCTGAGGAAGTCCAACAAAATCTTTCAAACAGAGCACAGAAGTTTTCAGAGTTAGACAAACTTTCTAAGTCGAGAGTCTCTCCTCCAAACGGTGGTGCAGCCAAACAAGTAGTGATTAATCGTGACCTTGTGGATCAATATCGAGAAATCGCAAACGTAATGCGTGACGATGCGCAGCGCGTTGTAGAACAAGCAAAACAACACAATCAAAAAGAGTACGTGACATTGTTTCCTGAACTTTTTGGGGAAGAGGTGACACGTTCTCAACTTGAAACAGTTCCACAACAACTGTACGTGCAACTTCAGGCGAAGTACCGAAGTTTGTTGCGAACACTCGATGCAGGCACTCCGCCTGATGTTGAATCACTCGTGCAGACCTTGGAAGAAGCACGGGTTCGTTTTATGGAAAACAAATTGTCAAAACCAAGAGATGCAAGTTTGACAAAAGAGCAACACAAACAACTTGAACACTTTCTCACAGATCGCCGAATGAACATTTTGCGAAGTCGCGCAGAGAATTGTGGGTTGTATCTGGATGAGGAAACACTAGGAATCCCTGAGTTTGAAGAACAACAAAGACCAAACGTAGGCACGCTTTTTACATGGCAATGGAGGTATTGGGCGGTTGCTGACACACTTGCTGCAATCGAATCAATGAACGGCGGACAATCAGAGTTAACCGCACCTGTCAAACAAATTACTCAAATCCAAGTGTTAGGTCTGCCTGAGATTGGTGGTGACAATAAACCCGACCGATCTGAACCAGTACCAGAAATGAACGACAAGCCAAGGCCGCCGAAGCGAGGTGGTGGTGCAATGGGGATGGGTGGAGATACCTCGGTTAACCCGCCAACGAAGAGCAAACCCGATAAACCCAAGAAGGGGAGAGATCGTGGCAATTCTTTTAAAGAAGGAACAGGAAGTGTTGCCTCATTTACCAACCGTGAAGATTCAACACTGTTTGATACATTGCAAGTACGGTTAGGAATGGTAGTGAGCACATCAAGAATCCCTACAATTCTAGATGCTTTCGCTCAGCATAATTTTGTGACGGTGATCGACATTGATCTTCAGCCTGTAAACAAGTTCTTGTCCTTAGAGGAAGGGTTTGATTATGGTGCTGAACCAGTTTCACAACTAACAGTTGTCCTTGAGACAGTTTGGCTTCGATCGTGGACAGTTGAGCTGATGCCCCAATCCGTACGTGAGGCACTAGGTATTAAATGAGATTGATTACGACATGCCCTGAACTGGCAGGATGGAATTTGATTGTATGAAGACCAAAGGAATTAGTGTTTGGGAACAATATGTTGAGTACATTGTGCTTGTTATTGCTCTAATTATTTTCGGGTACTTTGCTTGGACAACGTTCACGAATAAAGCAACAGTTGTAAAGGGTGGCAAGACAATCACTACGGAGAACGTCGATGAGGAGTTGATCTTAAGTAGTGATATTTTGGCTCCAAAGTTACATGACTCTGCACCTTCTCCGATTGAAATGTCCGCTCCAAAAGAATTGCTTGCAACGTTTGAAGAAGGTATTGTTGCTTCACTATCCCCTTCGGATCGTGTGGTGTTTCCCCGAGTTGATCTGACTTCAACTTTTGCTGTGAATCAAGATCTCGTGTCTGAGCTACGAACATATATGCAACCAACAGTCCCTGCTCCTGAACAGATTAGAACGCATCAATGGTTTGCAACTGTTGATGAAACAGAGATACACAACGTTCCTGAGTTAGGATCACTTTTTGAAGGGGCTCCACATGACGCAACGTGGGTGCAAGTTGCAGCAGAGTTTGATATGGATCAGGTGCTTGAAGAGTTCCAACAGTTACATGGGGAAGTTGCGGCAATTCCTGAACAATGGTACGACGGGGTTGTCGACGTTTTTGACCTTCGCCTTGAACGGGAAACGCTTCTTGAGAGTGGTTGGTCTGAATCAGAACTCATCAAAGTTATGCCAGGAAGAATCACGTTCCGAGAAGAACTCGGCGACGACTCAATAGATACAGTGGAAAGAGATTCCATAGTCGATCATTTGCGTGGGGGATCTCAGGGTCAGATTATTCGCCCACCCTTCTATGCAGTGAAAGGGTTCTCTCCAGATCAAGCAACCGATCCTGCGTCTTGGGCGCCAACAGAGCGCGATGAGACGGAGTTGGATTTGTCAGAACCAGAGCAGGGACCAGTTGCTACGTTGCGTAAGAAAATCGAAGACGTGTCTGCGAAGTATTCACGAATTGAACAAAAGGTTTCTGAACTAGAGGCTGCAATTGCAGCTGCACAGCGCAGTGGAGGGGGAAGTTCTGATGGTGGACCGATGGGCACAGATGGTTCACCCAATAGCGGGAACTCTGATCTGATTAAAGATCTAACGAAACAGCTCATGCTTGCAATGAATGAGCGAACCGAATTGGCAGCGGCTCTCGAACAACTTCTCTCAGAGTTACGTTCGATAGACAGCTCAGTAGCTGACGAGTTGGAAGAGTCCTTTGGTGGCAAAATTTGGATTTGGGCGCACGACCTTTCAGTGCAACCTGGTCGTGTGTACCGTTATAGAATTTCACTTGAGATTGCAAATCCCTTTTTTGGCAGAAAACCAAGCCTATACCCAGAACAGCAGGAACTTGCAGATCCTGTTGCAATTCGTTCTATTCCAAGTGCTTGGTCCGACCCAATCGAAGCACAACCACCGCTGCAATGGTTTGTTCTGCGTGCAATTCCAACAGGTGCATCTGTGACGACGAACACCCTCGACGCAGGTCGTGTATCTGCAGAGGTGTATCATTTTACAGATGGTCTATGGCATAAAAACACTATTCAAGTTGCTGCTGGGCAACGCCTCGCATCACCAGATGGAGGAGATTTTCAGACGCAATGGTTCGTCCTTGATATGGTTCCTTGGCTCGATGCCTCTGAGAAAAACCTCAGAAACCATCGTGCAAGTTGGGTTGTTTTGCAACATATGCGAACTGGTGTGACCGAGATTGTAAGTCCCTGGGAGCAGGCAACTAGTGCAAGGTTACAGGATCTCCGGTTGCAGGAGCAGAGTAGCCAGTATTTCGATGACTCAAACTTGATGTAATTCAGAGTTTCAGCCCCTGCATCTGGTGAACATTGGCTATTTTTTGAAATTCGCATTATTTGGATAAAAAACCCAAAAACCCCACTCGGAGGGTGTTGACGCACGCTCTAGTTAGGGTAAAATCCTCGGCTCGCCGTTTCGTATCGACGATTCGACGGGGTGGGCTTGCGCCCACGCGCTCTTTGACAAGTTCATGATAGTAGTAGTAAATGCAAAGAACCATTCTTACTTCCCCCGAAGTAAGAGCGGGAACTGCATTCACCGAATTTTTTAATTATGTTTTTTGATTAAAATAATTTTTTTGAGAGCGATCTGAAAATATTCGTTATATGAATCGTTTGACCATCCAATGAAAATTGGACTGACTAG
>JASMLY010000054.1 GCA_030748455.1 Phycisphaerales bacterium
TTTCTTCTTCCAAATGGTGAACTTGCTTACTTTGAATATCTTGGAATGAGGACGCTGAAGAGAACCTTTGGTCTCCCGTCGATTCGAAAAGAAACAAAACAACGCACAATTGATATTAACAATCGTTATCAAAACCAAAAAGGTGAGCAGCAAACTGTTTGGCGCAATTTGCCATCATGCAGGGTTGTTCGATTAAAAGGATGTTAATAGAGCGAGTTACAGCCAAAGATTGTTATTTATTGAGGGAAACGATATTGCGTCCAGGCCAACCAAAAGAAAACTGGACGTTCGAAGCGGACGATGATGCAAGAACGATTCACCTTGCAGTAAAACACGATGGCGTAATCATTGCAATTGTTTCCTTGCTTCCTGAAGAAAAAGAGGGGTGTCCATTGCGTTTGCGCGGCATGGCAGTAGCCGAAAAATATCGCAGGCAAGGTGTCGGACAAAAACTTCTTATCGCACTTCTTAAAATGGTTAACGAATGTGTGTGGTGTACAGCGCGCAAAAATGTCGTTGATTTTTATTTAAAAAACGGGTTTGTGATTTTTGGCGACGAATTCACTATGAACGATATGCCACATGTGTATATGCGACGAGACCTACCCCTTAGCTGAACGCCGCCTTTTTAACTCTGCATCGATAAAACCCTCAAGCGATCCGTCTAATACTGTTTGAGGGTTTCCGACTTCATGATTTGTGCGGTGATCTTTAACACGGTTATCGTAAATGACGTAACTTCGAATTTGGGTTCCCCAACCTTGGTCAACAGCACCGCCAGTTGCTTGGTCGAGTTCTGCTTGACGCCGTTCTTCTTCAAGTTGCTCTAACTTTGCTTGCAAAATTCGCATCGCTTGCTTACGGTTTTGTAGTTGTGCTTTGTGCGTTGAACTAACAACCATAATGCCAGTTGGTTTGTGCACAATTCGAACGGCAGATGCAACCTTGTTTACGTTTTGGCCACCAGGACCAGAAGAACGAGCGAATGTTGTAAATTCGATATCTTTATCATCGATTTCGACATCCTGTTCATCAAACTCAGGGATAACATCAACAGTAGCAAAACTTGTTTGCCTTTTCCCTTGAGCATTAAAAGGAGAGACACGCGCAAGTCGGTGAGTGCCTCGTTCACAACTCATATAACCGTAAGCCATAGGTCCCTTGATGAGATAAGTTACCTCGCTGATTCCAACTTCAGTCCCGTGAGTTGTGCTGACTTCTTCAACTTTAAAATGCATCTGTTCCCAGTAACTTTTATACATTCGATCAAGCATTGATGCCCAATCATCCGCCTCGGTGCCACCATCTCGAGATTGAATAGACACGAAGCAGTTTCGGTGATCGTGCTTGCCATTCAATAGAGATTGCGTCTCGACCTTATCCATGCGCTTCTGCATCTTGAAGAGTTGTTCATCTACTTCGGTGAGCAAATCTTCGTCTCCCGCTTCTTTTGCGAGTTCATACCCAACCATGGAATCTTCGAAGTCAGCAATGACATCTTCTAAATCGCTTGTTTGCGCTTTTAGAACCTTGTATTCATCGATTACTTTCTGAGCAGCACTCTGGCTGTCCCAGAACCCCGCCCCATTCATATCTTGTTGTAATTTCTCTCTTTTTTCTACTTTTGCATCGTAGTCAAAGAGAATCACGAATCGTCAAAATCCGCGCCTCTAGGTCGTCAATAATTGGCTGATGTGCTTCAAAATGCATGGTGGGCATAGTATCAGAAGGGTGCTTCGTGTACTCTGCCTACTATGCAAACATCGACTATCCTTCCTGACATGGAAATATCAAACAGAGCTAAATCAATACCTCCTTCAATCACCTTGGCAATCAGTGCTCAAGTGAAAGAGATGAAAGCGCAAGGCAAAGATGTTATTGCCTTTGGTGCAGGCGAGCCCGACTTCGACACCCCCGGAAAGATAACACAGGCAGCAATTGACTCCCTTAACTCGGGAGCAACACATTACATGCCATCTTCTGGAACGCCGGAAGCGCGTGAGGCAATTGCAAACAAATTGCGCAGCGAAAATAATATTGATTGCACTCAAGCAAACATATCAATTAACTCTGGTGCAAAAATGTCAATCAATTTAGCGTTGATGTCCATTCTTGATGCGGGCAAGGGTCAAGAAGTTGTTGTACCAACACCAGCTTGGGTTAGTTACAAACCAATGATTGAACTTGCGGGTGGGACAATGGTTGAAGTGGCCACTACTGTGGAAACAGGTTTCAAGTGTACGCCCGAAGAAATTGAATCGGCGATTACACCAAACACAAAAGCAATCATGATTAATACGCCAAGCAATCCTTGCGGGACGATGTATACACCTGAAGAACTTAAAGCGATTGCAAAAATGCTTGAGCGACATCCGGACGTTTATATTATTAGCGATGAAATTTACGACAAACTTATTTACAGCGACATCGAACATTTTTCACTTGGCTCAATTCCAGAGATAGCGCACCAAGTTATTACGATTAACGGGCTGTCAAAAGCGTTCGCAATGACTGGTTGGAGAGTTGGGTACGCTTGTGCTCCTGAAAATGTTGCAAAAGCAATGAATACGCTACAAAGCCAAATCAATACGTCGATTACAAGTTTTTGTTATGCAACGATTCCGGTGGCGCTTGAAATGGGCGAAGAAGTAGAATCGATGCGACAGGTGTTTGCAAAACGCGCGGCTCTTATGTTTTCGTTAATTCAAAAGTGGCCAAACGTACAGTGCGCTCAACCAACAGGTGCGTTTTATGCGTTTCCAAAAATTTCGTATTACTTTGGGAAAATATCTCCAGCAGGAACAGAAATTACTGATTCGGTGAACTTTACCAAGGCGTTACTTGATGAAACGAGTGTCGCGGTTGTTCCCGGAACGGACTTTGGCGGTTGTGGACCCGATCACATTCGACTTTCGTTTGCTTGTAGTGAAGACCAAATCGAAGAAGGCGTCGCCAAAATAGGCGCTTGGCTCGCTCAGTTTTAAAACAATCCCGCGGGTCGTTTATTTTGAATCGCGGGTCGTTTATTTTGAATTAAATCTCAGCACTCGCAACTTTAGAAACACCTTCGATGGAGGAAAGTTTGTCAAGTAAATCATCGCTTGGCACAGTATTCGTCTTGATTATCATCATTGCAATACCATCCTTGTCACCGTGACCAATCACCATCTCATCGATGTTGACTTCTGCACCGCCCAATATTTCGCCGACCTTGCCGACCATGCCAGGAGTATCGTTATTGAAGAGCGCAATCATGTGTCCAGATGGCACCATGTCAAAACGTCGACCCTCAATATTGGTAACGCGTGGCAAACCATCGGCGTGTACGGTGCCTTCGATAGTGTGTTCGTTTTCGCCTTGAGTTTTGATTATCAATGAATCAACAACATCTGTTGCCCCAACAACAGTGGAAACAGTTACCCCAAGTTCTCGCGCCATCGCAGAAACATTGATAATAGAAACGGGTTCATCGCACATTTGTTGTAAAAGTGCAACAAGTGCGTACCTAGCAATCGTGTCCGCCTTACCAGCAGTCGCCTTGCCGCGAAGTTCAACTGTAACCTCTCTTGTATTTGTAATAGTTGCAACCGTGCCAAGCAACGTAATCATTCTCTGGGCAAGTTCTACGTATGTTCGTTGTCGTTTGTTGAGTTCAAGATCAAGACCACCAGCATTTACAGCACTGTCTAAGCCCTCTCCCTGCAAATAACGAAGTAACGATGCACAAGCGTTCACTGCAACTGCTTCTTGGGCTTCCACTGTTGATGCGCCAAGGTGAGGCGTACATAAAACCTTTGGATGTGAACGGAAGGGGTGATCTTCAGCAGGCGGTTCAGACAAATAGACATCTATTGCTGCACCAGCACACCTGTTTTCGTCAAGCGCTTCAATTAGTGCCTCTTCATCAACGATACCACCGCGAGCAGCGTTTACTACAAGCAAACCATCTTTGCAAATTGCAAATTGTTCTTTGCCGAGCATGCCTTTTGTTTGCTCAGTTCTTGGAACATGGAAAGTCACTATGTCAACTTGCTTGATGAGATCATCAAACGATTGCATCATTCGTACTTGCCCATCAAGCGCGGATGTTTCTTTCATAAACGGGTCAAATCCGAGAACCTCCATGCCAAAAGCAAGCGCCCTTCTTGCAATCGCCTGACCGATTCGTCCCATCCCAACTATGCCAAGCGTACGCCCAGCGAGTTGAACGCCTACAAAACTAGCCCTATCCCAGCCACCATCCCGAAATATCGCATTAGAACTAGAAACATTTCTCGCTAAGGAAATCATGAGGGCAAATGCGTGTTCAGCCGTTGTAATCGTCGATGCTGAGGCAGAATTCATGACTGCTACCCCATATTTTGTTGCTGCTTGCAAGTCGATGTTGTCGACCCCCACTCCTGCTCTAGCAATGCCTTTTAACTGACATTCTGGAGTATTGAAGCATTTATCAAGGATTTCCTCTGGTAATTTGACCGCTGATCGTACAATTACACCATCTGAGGCCGAAACAGCACCAACGAGTTCATCGCCCGTAAGTCCTGTATTTTCAATTACTTCTACGTTTGGCTGTGATTTTAGGAACGTTGCACCCTCTGGAGCGAGTTTGTCGGCGATTAGAATTTTAATGGGCATGTGTTTGGACCTGCGGTGGTAGTAAATAGGCTCGAATTCTGGTAAACTTGTCGATTCAGAATAAGTTGAGGAAAAAAATGACAACAATGACGATTGATAAAACAGATTTTAAGCGACACGACAGCGATTGTGGCTCACCCGAGGTACAAATTGCTTCATTGACTGCTCGAATTACGGAATTAAACGAGCATCTAAAAGAACACAAACATGACAGGCACTCAAGAAGAGGCCTCATCATGATGGTTGGTAAACGAAACAGATTGCTTAAATACCTTTCACGAACAAACCGCGAAGCGTATCAGGCAACGATTAAGAAACTAGGTCTGCGTAAATAAGCGGACATAAACTATCCGCAGTTCTCTACTTGCACACCTGCATCTAAGAGTGGCAGTGGACAAGCGATAGTCGAGACCTATCTTTTGTCTTCTGCCTCTTGAATTGTAGAACGAAACGTAGCGTGGGAACTGCCAAACAAGAGGAGTACTTCAAAATGAGTACAAAAATATTTGTCGAACGGGAAATTGGAAATCGCATGATGCGATTTGAAACCGGTGAAGTCGCAAAACAAGCAAGCGGTGCTGTAATCGCTTCGTACGCAGACACAGTTGTGATGTGTACAGCAATGCGTTCTGACCCACGTCCGGGACTTGACTTTTTCCCACTACAGTGTGATTACCGCGAACGCACAAGTGCTGCAGGTAAATTCCCCGGCGGCTTCCGTAAACGCGAAGGCGCACCAAACGAAAAAGAAATTTTGACTATGCGATTGATGGATCGTCCAATTCGTCCGCTCTTTCCTGACGGATACATTGACGAGTGCCAAATTCAAGCATGGGTCATGAGCCACGATGGTGAAAATGATGCTGACGTACTGGCATGTACAGCAGCATCAGCAGCACTTTGCTTAACTGACTCACCATTTGAAGGTCCGGTTGCAACAGTACGCGTCGGGAGAATTGTTACCGATGAAGGTGAAACATTCGTACTGAACCCAACTCACACCCAAATGCAATACTCCGATTTAGACCTTGTTCTTTCAGGTCACAGTGATGGAGTAAATATGATTGAGATTGGCGCGGCACAAGTCGACGAAGCCGGCGTAATGGGCGCAATCAAGTTTGGATACGAAGAGGGCATTAAGCCAATCTTGGAACTCCAAAACGAACTAGCAGAAAAAGCAGGCACGACAGAAAAACGTGTTGGCGATCTTTCGCTTCCAAGCGATGAAGTTATGGCGAAAGTCAAAGAACTCGTAGAGACAAAAATGCTTGAAGCGCGCCGTATCCCCGGAAAATCGGAGAGAAACGAAGCAGTTAATGCGTTGCGTTCCGAAATGATTGACAACAATTTTCAGGTTCCAGAAGGTTGTACTTATAGCGACCACATCGCTGCTGAAAAAACTCAACGAGAAGCAAAAGAGGCCTTCCGTAAACTTGAAAAGAAATGCACTCGTAAACTAATTGTTGAAGAGTCCATTCGCGCTGACGGTCGTTCATTTGACCAAATACGCGACCTTCTTATGGACCCAAGTTACTTCCCACGAACCCACGGCTCAGCGTTGTTCCAACGTGGCGAAACGCAATCACTAGTAACTTGTACTCTTGGTACTGGTCGTGACGAGCAAATCGTTGATGGCTTGATGCCTGAATACGCGAAGAAGTTCTACCTTCATTACAACTTCCCTCCGTTCTGTGTTGGTGAAGCGGGCCGCATCATGGGTCCTGGTCGTCGTGAAATCGGACACGGTGCTCTAGCCGAGCGTTCCTTGCTTGGTATTCTTCCTGAAGTAGACGACTTCCCATACACAATTCGATTGGTCAGCGACATTACTGAATCAAACGGTTCGTCATCAATGGCGAGTGTGTGTGGTGGTTGCCTTGCACTTATGGACGCTGGGGTTCCAATTCAAAACACTTGTGCTGGTATCAGCGTTGGTCGTTTCAGCGACGATGATGGAAAAGTTGTTCGTGTGATGGACATTATCGGCGAAGAAGATTTCTTTGGCGACATGGACTTTAAAGTGTGCGGTACTAAGACCGGCATCACAGGTGTCCAACTTGACCTTAAAGCAAGAGGTCTTTGGTTCGACGAACTCGAAATAATTTTCGAAATGGCTCGCAAAGGAAGAGTTGATATTATTGATCAAATGGAATCAGTCATTCCTAGTCCACGCGAAGAACTTTCAGAGTACGCACCACGCATGCTTACCATTACGATTAACCCAGAGAAAATCGGCAAACTCATTGGTCCTGGCGGTAAAACAATTCGTCAAAT
>JASMLY010000055.1 GCA_030748455.1 Phycisphaerales bacterium
GTACACGGCAATGTAGAAACACATTCACAGTCATTAAGGACGACTGCTTCTATTTCTTCACCAAGTTGCTTTGCAGCAGTAAACATCTGCATTGAGGCATCTTGGTTTGGTTCAATTACTACAAGAATTTTTCCCATCAGAGCACCTTCGCTTCCTCGCGAAGAACGCGAAGTAATTCGGATGCCATTTCGTCTGGCGAGTCATCAATCATTTTGCAAGCTCCCTTTTCAGGAGGCGAATTAAATGCAACAACTTTCGTCTTTGAAGATGATGTTGTCGGCTCAACGGTTTCAAGCGGTTTTTTTCTCGCTTGCATTACTTTTGGCAGTGGTGGGTATCGGGGATCAACCAAAGTTTTATCGCACATGACAAGTGCAGGAAGTTTTACTGCAACCGTTTCGTTTGCACCTGCAACTCGATGTGTCGCAGTTGCACTTTCACCACTAACTTCAAGAGTAATCACGCTTCCAACATGTGGAATATTTAGAAACTCTGCAAGTGCGGACCCCATTGATTCAGAATCGCGAGATAGATTTGTTTTGCCACAAAGAAGCAAGTCAAAAGTGTCGCCACTTGCGCAAACAGTGTCAGCGATACACTTCGCGACAAAGAGATCATCGTGCCACACATCACTGCAAACAATGTGAACGCCACGATCTGCGCCCATTGCCATTGCGTGCCTAAGAGAAATCACTGCTTCATCACCACCGACCGCAATAACAACAACTTCCTCAACATCGTCTCGCTTTTCCTTGAGTTGCACTGCTTGTTCAACAGCATATTCATCATAAGGATTAATTGCCCACTTAACCCCGCTAGAATTGATGTTCAAATCACCTGCAGTCAGTGTGCCACGCGGGTCAGGAACAGCATTTGTTATCGCTAAAATCTTCATAAGAGGGTCCCTAATTTTATCAGTTTTTATGCTTGGCGTAGTCCTCTGGCGTATCAAGGTCGATGAGCATTTCCTGCGAGTTTTCAATTGGCAACCGTGTGACAAGTTCGGGATGTTCTTCCCAGAAATAACGCAAACCGCCGCTTCCTTGGAAGCCCACAATCAATTCAACCAATTTTCGTGGGATGAATACTGGATGCCCACCCTTTCCACCACTTGTGGGGATAATTGCTCTATCACCATGTGTTGAAATTATCGACTTAACAACTTTTTCGGGAGCAACTGGGTGATCTGCAAGATGCAACAAAACATCACCGATTGTTTCTTCCAATCCGAGTTTGATGGATGAGAGTTGTTCTGCGTCTGGGTCACTTTCGACAAACGTGAATGTTCTTTCGCCCAGTGCTTCAATGATTCTTTCTTTATCTGCACCAAGAACCACAACCATCGAATCACAAAAAGGTGCAATTGCATCGAAACTTGCTTCGATAACTGTACCCTCACCCCAAGGCAAAAGTTGCTTGGTTTGTCCCATTCGAGAGCCGCGACCTGCAGCAAGTAAAACGCCAGTGATTGTCATAGGCAAATTACCGCTGGAACTGTTTTTTTATTTCGACTCACTTCTACAAGTTGTGCAGAGATTGAAAGTGCAATTTCACTGACTGTTTGTGCCCCAATATCAATACCTATTGGTGCGTACACTGTTTTTAGAAATTCTTGTGAAACACCTTTGTCTTTGAGTTCGTTAAATGTAAGACCAATCTTACGTTTTGAACCAACCATGCCTACATACCCAGCACCCTTACCCGCTACAGCATGCAATGCAACTGCATCGTCTCGGTGGCCACGAGTAACAATAACGACGTACGTTTCATCGTCATACGGAACGTTTGCAAGTGTTTCGCCAATGTTACCATGAATATGTGTCGCTTCTTCTGGAATAAAACGCTTGAGCATATCGTCTCGGTCATCAAAAACCGAAACCGAGAAATCAAGAGAGAGTGCATGCCGGCAAACATCTTGCCCAAGGTGCCCCGACCCAACTATATATACATGCGGTCGTGGTGGAAGATTGAGTATCCAAGTTCCTTCCTCAATTGCGAGTTCAAGTTTGGTTGGAACTCGATTTTGATACTCGCAAGCAATAGCAGTCAGTTTTTCGGCATCGGTCGCCAAAGCAATCACAACTTCAATTGTTCCTCCGCAAATAAGCCCCTCTTTCCACGCAAAATTATGGTCAAGGGGTATGGTTTGAACGCAACCCACACCAGAATTGAGCGCTTGCGTTGCCGATTCTAAAACTCCCGCCTCAACGCACCCACCACCAATGGTTCCAAATGTCGTTCCATCCCCCGCAACGAGCATAATCGCCCCTGCGCTTGCAGGCGAAGAACCAGTCGTTTTCGCCAGCAAGCAAAAAGCTACTTGTTGACCTGCCTCTAACAACTCTGAGGATCTATCTAATAATTGGCAAATCGTAGCACTCATTTCACGCATGATACAGGCACAGAGGATGTATTATTCGTACATGCAACGAACACGAGAAGACCTTGTAAATCTAAAGCCCCACTACCCTGACATGATTAACGAAGTCATCGACTTAACTGACCAGAGCAGGAACATGATTTTTAATTATTCACTTGAAGAAGCAACCGAAATAGTTGCAGGTGGTAACCCAGAAAAAATAGCAACCATTGATGGACACTTTGCAATCATGGCAAGAAAAGGTCACATCATTCGGATGGCACGTTCACTGCAACTACCTATGCGATACTTCATCGTTAAGAAAGTTGCTGGTCCCGCTTTGCTCATTGCTGAGAGAATAGACCAAATTCGGGGGTGGCTCGAAGAAAATGGTTTTGGCAATCAATTCCACCCTTCATACACGCGTATGGTTCCAGCTCACCACCTTACTGAAATTGCACTTGTTGGTTGCCCTGACCCAAACCCTGTGTCTACAAGATTCTTTAACCCACCACGTAACGCGCCAACAGAAAACTTTGCAGAACGATACATAGATGAACTAGTAATCAGCGTTTCAAAATGGCTCGACCAAATTCCAGAACACGAACCAATTGGCGTTCTCTTCTCAGGCGGCATCGACTCTGGTGCTGTGTTCCTTGCAACTCATCACACAATGAAGTCGCGCGGCATGAATCTCGCGCGCTTGAAAGCATTCACGCTTACCATTGATGGTGAAGGTGAAGACGCAAAACAAGCACACGACTTTTTATCCCAACTCGACCTTGAACTCTTCCACGAAGTCATCGACACCCCCGGAAGTTGGGTCAATTTGCAAGATGCTGTCAAAACAATTGAGGACTACAAACCTCTCGAC
>JASMLY010000056.1 GCA_030748455.1 Phycisphaerales bacterium
ATCTAACCCGAGGCATCCCCAACTGCAACCTTTTCCGCCACCTCCGACAAGATGAGCAGCGCGACAATTTGAATATCCCTCGTACTCCGCTATTTGTCTTGCAAGACCTAGCCCGCCGGCGCAGTGAAGACGCGCAACAACTTTATCTTGTTCTCCAGCGGCAACTCCAAGAAACGTTGCAATCAATTCGATGTCGTCTGGGCTTCCAACTGTGCACTGGCAAGGTTCTTTGATGCCACCTACTATTGCTTCACTAAAGGCGCGGCAGCCTGGTTCACCGCAAGCACCGCAATTTGTTCCCGGTAACATTTCTTCAACAACATCAAGGCGTGGGTCTTCTTCAACTTTCAAATATGTATGCGCAATGGCTAAGCACACACCGAAGAATATACCGATGCTTGACATAATCACGACAGCAGTGAGTGTTGTTTCCAAAAGAAATCCTTAATTAAACTCTGCTGCGCGTTTTATAAGATCATCAAGATTTGGCTCTGCTGCATTCAAAGGACTCCCCGGATGAATACACCGTGCAGGACATGCTTCGGCTGCTCTTACAATTTCTTCAAAAGTCCCTGCAGTTGCATCTTTGATGTACGCTTGTTTATCGTCGTTGTACACAAACACTTGTGCATTGACTTCCATACAATCATTGCACGTAGTACAAAGAGGGCTGTCAATCCACGGATCACCAAGATCTTCGAGTTCAGTTTCGTTTTCTACAACATGTTCATCGAGAGGTTGCGTTTCGCTTGAGGGTTCTACTACTGTGGAACCATTGGCAGAAGGAGCAGAAACAGGCGGAGGTGTGCTACCCACCATAGCCATTGGGTTCACCAGCGACCCGCCACCTCCTAGGAGTACTTCTGCAAGTTGTTGCATAGCTACTTGTGAGGCACTTGTTCGTATCGTTTCGATCTCTGAAGCGTGATCGTTCTGTAATGTTTCGCGTTCAGTTTCAAACGCTTCCTGCATGACTTCTCGCTCAGCAGCCAACGCTTGTGCAACATACGAGTTATCAAAGCCAGCAAGTTCTCGCAACGTACTCCAATAATCTAAACGTTCTCTGCATACGTCTGTCACTGTCCTCGCAATAATAACTTTATGAATTGCTCCTTCCGAATCCGCTGCCCAAAGAAATGGTAGAAGTTTTGACGCATCTTCGGGTGCTACATGTAACCAAGATTCCACAGGGCATAGATCATCTGATTCAAACCCGTCTGGGAGCTTCATAAAATACTTCTGTAATTCGGGAGATAACATCGCACAGTGGGCAAACGTAAAAGAAAGTTGAAGTTCTTGACCATCAACCTCTCCTGTCCAAACAGGCCAATCGTGTTCTGGTTGTGGATTATCCTGAACTTCAAAACGATCCGCCCAAGAATTTCCTCTTGAAGGGTCATACCGTAAGAGTGGACAAGCACGACCTTCAATTGCTGCATTACCCTCAAGCCATGCGCCAAGTGGGTGCGTATCTTCACTTGCAATTGTATGAATTGCAGGCCGAGCAGATGCTATCCCTTGCTGTACAGATGCTACAAGGTGGTTTGGATGTGCGATAGAAGTTTGTGTTGCAAAACATGTACGATGTGCGACTGCAAGATAGGCTAGTTCAATACGTTCATGATCGAGCGTTGCCAAATCATCGCCGAGTAAGAGCAGCGTGATCGGTCTTGCCGAACGCAAGATTGCCGACAAGGATGCCATATTCGATATCCCATCTTGTACGGTTCCGATGGCTACAATTCTAGGCATCGCGAGTAACTCTTCATCAGAAAAGGATCTTCTGCAGAAGTTATCAAGCAAATGATCGTGCCTTGGGCTTTCGAATGCTGCTGCGAGCTCCAACCTCCCAGTTCGCATTGCAGCAAAGAGCGCTGCATATCGTTCTGCATAGTCGTCGAATGTTTTAATCGCCGTAAGACATAGTTCATCACCGGCATCTATCTTTTCTGCGCTATGCGGACTTTCCGTTTTTTGGACAGATGTACTGTGTACAATAAGAAGCGGGCAATCACTTGTACCTAACCATTGATCGATTGTGTTGGCGGCATGCGTAATGCGATCGGCACGCTCTTTAGTCATGGGTACACTGCCAGAGGCTGTTTTGCCAAGAACTTCCTGCAATTTAGCTGTGTTGATGCCGGCTGCTTCAACGGACAACTCTTGGCTGTTCATACTTTTGAGAGCATCACGCATCTTTATCGCGCGTTCTCGAAGCGTATTGTTTCTCGTGTGCGCTTCAATAATGTGCTGAGCAACAGCAGGCCCTGCACTCGCATTGCAGGGGACTAGAAGTGTTCCTTCCGGAATACGTGTGACTAACTCCGCGCCTTTCGTCCTAAAATTAAGATCGGCAGCTTCATTGAGTGAAAGTTTGTCGGCAACTTTAGCGCCAGAAGATCCGATCACTTTCGCCGCATCAGCCACTGAAACGAGAGATTCTCGTACCTGTCTTTCCACACGTACGAGATTGTCAGAAAGTATTTTTGAACCTTCAATTTCAGCGATACGCTCTGCAAAGAATTCGACAAGGGGCTGCACATTCCCGTCAGGCAAAAGAACCAGTGGATAGTCTGTTCGGATCAGTGAGGGGCGACGTAACGTATGCATCACTGCAGGCAGTAATTCAGGGTCTTTAACTGATTCAACAGAAGGGTCGCCAGCATGAAAACGACGTGCTTCTTGCAGAATGTCATGGTTCGTACATCCCTCTGGCAAAGGTTCTTCTGCTGGAAAGTGAAGCCCTTCTAGGTCTATCAGTGGGGATTCTTCCGTTTCATGCTCGAGGACATCGGTAGATGACATGGGTAGGTACTCCTCAAATAGCGAAGCGATCAAGTTGATGGTTGAGTGCGTTCATCTTATCTTCAGGTGTTGCGTGGATTCCAACTTCTGAATACTCGTTATACCGAGGCAGATCTTCATTTTGATAGAGCAGACCAATTGGAAGAACACCCTCTTGATTGGATACTGCCATCGCTTGTACGAGATCTGAAGGATCGTGTGTAACTCTATTCTTATAATTTCGCGTCCCTGACTCTGGAACTTGTAACCCGTTCTCATGTTCCACGAGTTGTACGAGGCTTGGATCCTCAACTGCTTCAGCGAAACACTCCTCTGAAAACACAGGGCAGCGTTGGAAAATTCGAACAAAACTAAATCCTTTGTGTGCATGGGCTGCTTGCAACGTCTCATACATGTGGACTGGATTCCAGTCTACTGTTTGTGCAACAAAGGAGCAGTTTGTAATGGACAAGGTTGTCGTGGTGGGATTAAGTGGCGGGAGCCACGCACCGTTGGGGTGCGTATTTGTTGATTGACCACAATGGCTTGTTGGGGAACTTTGCTTTTTAGTGAGTGCGTAGACGTTGTTGTCGAACAAAATTGCAACCATGTCCATGTTGTATCTCACTGCGTGTACCCAGTGACCTGCACCGATGGAACAACAATCACCATCACCTGTAGCGACCCAAACATCAAGATCTGGGCGACGAGATTTGATACCGCACGCTACTGGAAAAGCGCGACCATGTAAACCATGAAAACCGTAGGTTGACATGTAGTGTGGGAAACGGCTCGAACAACCAATACCTGAGACACAGACGGTCTTTTCAGGGAGTAATTGTTTTTCACGACAAATGCGTTGCACCGTAGTCAGAATGCCGTGGTCTCCACACCCAGCACACCAACGTGGAACACCACCTTCGTAATCTTCTAGCGTGAAGTACCTTGGGAGTACGTCAAGAGACCAATCTTGTTTTAATCCAAACATGTTTATTTACTCGCTCCTGCTTTTGCAGTTTTCGCCTTACTTTTTTTATCCCCTGTACTTCCTATTTTTTCGTGGATGACTTCTAGAATTTTTGATGGTCCCAACGGTTGGCCTGGTACGATCGACCAAAAATCAATTTCTCTCATCAAGTGAGCTCGAAGTAACAGTGCAAGTTGTGCGGGTCGAGGATGCGGCGTTGTCTCTGGTTGGTCACTGTAATTAATCTCAATTGTTGAGACCTTCTTGAAACGAGAGAAGATTTCTTCAAGGCCAACTTCCATAGGGGAGAGATATCGCAAGTGGACTGCAGAAACACTCAGTCCTTCAGCACGAGCCCGATCGACTGCCTCCTCAATTGCTCCGAGCGTGGAACCCCAGCCAACGAGAAGAAGTTCACCAGATTCATCACCGTACACCTTTGGCGGTGTAAGCGTACGTTCAAGAGTCGCGAGCTTCCTGCTTCGCATATCACAACCTTCTTGGTTTGCTTGCGGGTTATATGCAACGTGACTCTCAGGAGTGTGTGCAAGACCTGTGAGAACATATTCTCCGCCTTTTTGACCAGGAATTGGGCGAGGCGAAATGCCAGTCTCTTCATTCCAAGCATAAGCAGGAGTACCGCCATGCCAATCGCTTTGATCAATTGGAGGCGCAAGCCACTCTTCTTTCGGTACAGGTCGCTTAAAGGGAGTTTGCCCAGTAGCAAGATTGGCATCAGTAAGAATGACAACAGGAGTGCGGAATGCTTCAGCAAGTTGCCTTGCAGTAATCACACAATGAAAACACTCATCAATTGTTGCAGGCGCCATGACAATTTTTGGTGCATCTCCAGGGGCTGCATACAGAGCATTGAGTAAGTCTCCTTGCTCTACTTTTGTAGGCAACCCTGTTGAAGGTCCACCTCGTTGTACATTGACAATCACAAGTGGGACTTCTGACATCACTGCTAACCCGATGAATTCCGTTTTGAGTGCCATCCCTGGTCCAGATGTAATGGTACAGGCAGTCTTGCCAGCGTAGGAGGCTCCAATTGCGAATCCGATCGCAGCAATTTCATCTTCTGCTTGGTGAACGAACCCACCTGCTTGATCGAAAATACCTGCAAGGAAATGGGAGGCGGAAGTCGCAGGGGTAATTGGATACATCGACACCATGTCCATGCCTGAGGCAAGCACGCCGAGTCCAGTTGCAATGTTGCCGTTCATTACCACAAGGTCGTCTGATATCGGCATGCTCGAGATGGTATATGTGAGAGGAACATGTTCCTTTGCAAACTCTACGCCTGCATCAAGAAGTTTCTGGTTCGTCGTGATGACCTTCTCGCCTTTCTTTGCAAAGATGTTTGCGATTTCTTGTTTTGCAAGTTCTACATCGCGTTGATATATATTGCAGAGGATGCCAAGAACGAAAATGTTTTTTCCTAAACGCGGATCAGTCATTAACTCACAACACGCTTCGTGAATCGGAAGTTCAATCACATTGATCCCACGTGCTGTAAAATCAGCAACAGCTGAGACGTATGCTTCACGAATACTTGAATCAGGATCTGTAGCCCAAACATTTTCCAGAAGAATGGTTGTTTCAGGGCCATATGCATCTTGTGCCAAACGCCCATAGACGACTTGTTCATTGAGGGCCATAACGATGTTCGCACGATCGCCGGCATTTGTCATTGAACTACTACCCACCCGAATACGGTTTCCGCTTGCACCCTCTCGCGATCGTGAAGGGGGTTTAATTTCTGCTGGAATAATCTCGACTGTCCAGATCCCATTTCCCATTTTGGCACTGACAGTCGCAAAAAGTGTGCCTGCTTTCTGAGCACCCTCGCCAGAGTCACAAACAATTTCTACGATATGTTCATCGATTGGAGTGGGGGTGGGTTTCGTACCGTTCTTGCTTCCTGCGTTGCTCATAGGATGCAAATCTCCGCATATTTTCAGAGATCAAGCAGTGCATACGCATGAGTCTCTTTGGTTTGCTTGACCTTGAACTACTTGTGAACGAACTCCGTTCCGAGCATGGAATATCATCAAAATCAGTGGCAGAATTGAAGCGTAAATTATACCATCTAGGTCTAAAATATTCGCCTCTAAAGACAATCCATAGCGAGGTTTTCACAACACTCCACGGGTATCCTACCTACCATGAATACGATTATTACTTTTATACTGTTGAGCTCAATTCCAACCCATCAATCTCTCTCGATTCGAATCGATCCCGCAACACATACTGTCCACGGAGAAACAACCATTACAGTCGAAGGGCCTGGGGAGTTACAGGTCGAAGGAGCAGGCTTGTTTACAAACCTCTCAGACGGGGACAAAATTGAGTACCAATGGCAAGGAACCTTTCAAGATTCAGTAGAAGCAGGTGAACGAGTTGGGCAAATACACAATTTTTCTGTTGATGCGCATGTGAGTGAACAGGGAGTCTTTCTCTCAGACCACGCTCCATGGTATCCCAAGCCGGTAGATGCGAATGGAATGCCCTATTTGAGAATGATGGATCTTGAAGTCGCTCCAATCGATGGATGGACATTCGTTGGAAGTGGAAATCTTGTCGATGGAACGTGGAGTTCACCTCGCCCTGTTGACGGGATGGCACTCGTTGGGAATAAACATGTGACTGCTTCCGAGGTAGTTCATACAGTACAGGGACCCGTCACCATCAATGTGCATCTATCACCAGAGCATGAAGGGAAACTTCCGTATTATCTTCAAGCAAGCAAAGAGTATCTTGACCTCTACACACCACTCTTAGGTGCGTATCCCTATGATCAATTTACTGTTGTCGAAAACTTCTTTTCAAGTGGCTTTGCCTATCCAGGTTTTACTGTATTGGGACCACGTGTTGTTGGGATGGCTCCCAAGTCGCTTGCTCCTGGATATCTTGACCATGAACTCGTTCATAATTGGTGGGGCAATGGTGTGTACGTCGATCAAAAGGGGGGGAACTGGTGTGAGGCACTCACGAGTTTCACCACCAACTACGGCCGTCGATACCTTGAAGATGGTCAAGAAGCTGCGCGTCGGTACCGACGAGGATTGCTGAATAAAGTTTCCCTAGATCCGAGTCTCGACAATGGACCTCTTCGGTTGTTCGGAAGCGCAGATCCAAGCAGTGGCACGATTGACCGTTTTGTTGGGTATGACAAGGGTGCGTATGTTTTTATGATGTTAGAGGACGTTCTCAATGCCTATGGGGATGTGGCTCCAAGGGAAAGCAAAATCTGGGAAATGCTACACCTCTTTGCTCAAGAAAATATGGGGAAGCGTGCGAGTTGGCACGACATCCAAGTCGCTGCTGAAGCCATGTTTCCTGATCGACCCAGTGGCTGGCTCGACCCGTTCTTCGAGCTTTGGGTCACACGGCACACACTCCAAAGTACAACGTTTGAGCTCACAGCAACTCCACCCCAGCAAATAGAAATTGAGCAAGGACCAACATGGATAGATATTGATCATGATTACAAATACTACAGAGTACTCCCACAAGAGCAAATTAGTCCAACTATTGCTGGAACACTCGCTGGCACTTCAGTTGTACTAGATGAATCTGTTCAAGCCATTGCAGATACTGGTGCGTGGCTTGCAGATGTTGAGAGTGGTCCGAACTTCCTTTTAATCGGTGAAAGCGCGATACATGAACACGAGGAGTTATGGAAAAACGCAACAGATGCAATTTCATTTATCGAAGGTGGTTTTCAAATCGATGGAAAACAATACGTTGGTGAAGACCTTGCAGTGCTTCATACGATGCAGCACCCGAAAAACGACGATTTATTTGTAACAGTGTTTTACAGCGTAGGGGATGTCGGTTGGGAGCGACTTCGGTTCATTTGGTACTACACCAAAGACACGACAGTGATTTGGGATGAAGATGAGACACTCGTTCGTCGTGTTTTTGAGCCAACGACTAGATTGACGATCAAAGAGTAGTGCTGCGTAGTTTGTTACTCAGGTAATCGGTAGAATCCACCGCCATCATCGATCAGTTGACCTTCAGAAGCAAGCACTTGCCAGACCTCTTCGCCATAGTCATGCGGAGCTTCGATTGAATCGAATTTCGCCTCCTTGCCAGTTGTCAACGGTCCAATGCCAAGTTTGGATTCGCGATCGAGTTTGATAAATTTGACACGTTTTCGGAAAATTCGCATCGCTTGTTTCTTTGTTTCATGTGAGAGTGTAGGTAGCTGTGTTTCACAAACTTCCTGATCAACAGAGAGTTCCTCACCAACTTGTAGTTGTTGTACAACGTGGAGTAGTTCCTCAACATTTTTATGCATAATAATTTTTGCTGAGATCACAGGATCTACTTCTGTCTTCAATAACAGTTTGTGCAATTCGCCCCATAAAGAACCAGCGTCATCTAGTGAAGAAATTCTTTGGGCAAGCGACGCTACAGCACCAATACGTTCTTCTTCAGTTTGTGCAGGAGGTTTGTATCCAGAGCCTTTTTTCTTTTTCCTCTTTTTGGGCATGTCTCGACGTAGCGTAGCAAAGCCGCAAGTAGTGGGCAATAGAAGAAACAGGACGGTTATGGGATCGGCGACCAGTAATTGTTGGAAAAATCAATGTCAGGATACGTTTCTCTTGGGTTAATCGCGACACTTGCTATCGCTGCAGGCAGATCAAAACTCTGTTTGTGTTTATTAGACCATGCCCACACAGAAACTGGCAATGTATACGTATGAGAAGACCCATCGACGCACGTGATCTGTAAATCCACTGGGCAAACCCAATCTTCCAAATTGAGCAATGTGACAATAACGCCCTTGTCAGTTTTTTCTACCTTCTCAATTGCTTGATCAAGTTGCATCGGTTCTTCAAAGAACCCCCTAAAAAACCATTGCAAATCTGTGCCAGAACCATTCTCCATTGCTCTGTAAAAATCAGATGGCCGAGGGGATTTGAACGCCCATTGATGCACATACTTTCGAAATGCGAAATCAAAACGCTCTGGACCTAAAATTTCTTCACGTAAAAAACGAAGCCCATATCCTGGCTTTCTATAACTCAGGTGCCCTCTCGATTTCAATTGATCGGGTGGAGTGTTCACAGCTTTACGATCGTTCTTGAATTTTGCTGCGATGTACTTTGGAACATCTGGTTTATGATCTCGATCGCCGTAAAACGCTTCGAGCGAATTGTAGTTCACAAAAGTATTGAACCCTTCATCCATCCATGCATGCCTTCGCTCGTCAGTATTAACAAGCATTGGAAACCAATCGTGTCCGACCTCATGATCAGTTACGTTAAACAATCCTTCAGCCGACCCACCTCTACAAAAAACGACCATTGGATACTCCATGCCACCTGCAATCCCACGAACTACTGACATCTGCGGCCACGGATATGGATACAAAGTCTCACTGTAATATTTGATCGAATGCTGCACATAAGACACAGCTTCATTCCAATACTCCGCCGTTTCTTCGGGGTAAGCGCTCTGGCAGAGGACTCTCTTTGTACGACCTTCAAGATCCAAGATTTCCACTGAAGCGGCATCCCAGATGAAACTCGCACTTGTAGCCCAAGCAAACGTGCGAATTGCATTGCCCTTAAATTTCCATGTTTTCTCGCCACCAGAACGCACTGCTGTAACTTCTTCAGCGTTTCGGATAGAAACCAATTCCTCAGAGAGCAACGCTTGCTCCAAACGGGCTTGCTCTTCTTCACTTAGGACTTCCGTAGCATTGACTAACACACCAGAGCCAAAGACAAGGTGATCGCCAGGAACCGTGATCGAGACGTCATACGCTCCGAAATTGGTATAAAACTCACCTCGGCCGATGTATGGGAGGGTGTTCCACCCGTACACATCGTCGTATACACAGGGCACCGGAATCCACTGAGCAAACTCCCAAACAGCGCCTTCTGCGTACTCGTCATCAAAACCCATTCGAAGGGAGGCCTTTACTGGGAATGGGAAACTCCAATCCATAGTTATGGTGAGAGATTCGCCAGATCGCAGGGGAGTTTTTAGGTCAATCTTTGCAATCGTACCGTACTCAATGAACTCTGCAGGAGCCCCGTCCACTCGCAGGTTCGTGATCGTCATACCATCGTACGAACGTTCACCGGTCCCTCTCCCTTCTCGGCTTCGAATGCTATCACCACGATGGATGTTCTGTTCCAATTGGAACCAAAGATACGAAAGCGAATCTGGAGCGTTATTGTGATACTTCACAACTTGTGATGCGTGCAACGTGTTCGTCTCAACATCAAGACGGGCAGTGATCGTGTGATCTACTTGTTGCTGCCAATAGTCAGGACCAGGGTACCCGCTACCGGAACGTACGCTCGAAGGAGCCGGTAGTTGCATTTGTTTGAACACTGCACCAGAACTTGTAAAGTCAGTTGATGGAGTTTTATCTGTTGAACAGCCACATAAAAAAACTACAGATAAAAGTACACGCCATTGATTTAGCATGCTTGGGTACGCTCGATTGCAACGTATTCAATTCCAGTTTCTTCAAAAAGAATCAAACTTTTTTCTATTGAATCGTTCCAATGTTCATCACCCTTTGCGACAGCCCATGTGACAACTCGTGTGATCCCTGATTGAACAATTGAAAGAGAACAGTTTATGCAAGGGCTAAAAGTAGAATAGATAGTCCCATCTATTGGCGAGACCCCATTTCTTGCACATTGAATGATTGCATTCGTTTCTGCATGTACGATGATGTCGTACTTGACGGGACGTTGCAATCGTTCTTCATGATCTGCAAAACCGCGAGGTAAGCCGTTATACCCAGTTGCGATCACTTGTCGCAGTGGTGAGACAATCACTGCCCCAACGCCGCGTGAGGGGTCTTTACTCCAAGTTGCTATCGAGTCAGCAAGTGTAAGGAAGCGAGCATCCCATTTTTCCACGAGCTCATTCATCGCTTTGGGATCACGCCAGTAATTCTAAATCGAAGGATTTCTTCGCCTGGTACATTCGTTTGCACGAGTAACTCTCCCCCAACTTGCCCTACATAACTTGGAGGCACTGTCCCGCTCACAACGATTTCGTATGCCATCCCTTCAGGAGAGGGTACCTGCACAGAAGTTGCATTCATTCCTTGCACAGTTGGAGCTAACACTGTGACGTTTGAAATCTCAAACATCTCGCCATCGGTGCGAAAGATACGGATCCTGTCATGGTAGGACCCGCCTGAAACGAGTGATCCCAATCGAACAATAAAATCATCGGCACGAAGTTTCCCATACGTTTTCCCATTGGCAAAAACTGTGAATGTATGTGTAAGTTTTGACCCATCAGGCATTGTCCCCTCACCAGTCACTGCAAGTTGGCTATGAAACGCACCCCAAGGCATCGTTGGTGCAATAGAAATTTTGATTTGCCTTGGCTGACCTTCCGGAACTTCAATTTCCTCACCAGTTACATAACTTCCATGTTTTCCCGTACCTTTCATTTCTGTTATAACGAAATCGTCAGCAGCGGGAACAAACGTAAACGTTCTAGAAGCGGGAATACCCATTGTCATTTCATCGAGCTGAACAAACTTTGGGGAAACTTCTACAACCGGTTGCACAAATGATCGAATCCAAAAGGTCTTTTCTGGTTCGAGTGAATCATTGGAGAAAATCGTCACTTTTTTATCTTGCTTTTTCGATTTCCCTGTTGGATTGAATTCGATTCGTATCACACTCTCTTCGCCTGGTTGCAATACAGTTTTGTCCGCTTTCGGAGTTGTGCAACCACAACCTGCCTTCATACGAGATATGACGAGCGTTTCTGTGCCGTTGTTTGAAAATGGAATGATACAACTGACCGATTTGTCATCCCATATCTTCCCAAAGTCATGTTCGTCTCGTTCGAACGTTAAGTTTGGACCTTGGTATGGTCGCTGATCAGTGCTATCTTCTGTAGAGGATACAGAAGCTGGGGGTACAGAAGGCACCTCTACTGTTTGGCTCTCGGTCTCACTGGTACAACCTGTACATAGTGCGGCAATGAGTAATTGGACGATACTGTATCTGTTTCTTTGCATCCGAAGATTTTACCACAACATGAATTAGGAGACAGATCTGTGCATTCCCTTACTCGATTACCGTTGTTGTTCCTCATGATCCCTTCACTTTTCGCTACGCATTTCCTCTTGGCTTCCTCTGAACAGCCAAAGCAGGGGCCTGGTGAAATCATGGCTGAAATGATGCGCAAAGGAGAGGAACTCGCTACCCCAAATGAACAACATGCACTATTGAGTCGCATGTGCGGCAGTTGGAAAACGACATCAGTTGTTCTCGGTACAGAGCCACAATATGGCCAAGCAGAGGGGAAGATGATTTTAGGAAACCGTTTTTTGGAAATCGAATACACAGGTACATTTTTAAGCCTTCCTCTCGAAGGAACGATGCTACTTGGCTACGACAATTACAAGCATAAGTTTTCTGCAGTGTTCTTGGATAATCTAGGTACTTCAATTCGTACAGCAGAAGGGACGCTTGATCAAAGTGGTACAATGATTTCTTTCTATGGAACAATGGACGAATGGATGACTGATGAGCACGACAAAGCTGTGTTGTACACGTTTAGGCTAGTAGATGAGAACTCTTTCGAGTTAGAGGTACACGATCTTTCGATCGTACCTGGAGATACAAAAGCGATAGCAGTGCAATTTCAAAGAACAGACTGATTCCAAATGACTACCGTAGAAAAAGAAACTCTATTGCCGCTCATCATCGAATTGGCAAAGACATTACACATGCTTGGTACCCCTGCGCATCGTCTTGAGTGCGCCGTCAAACAAGCTGCTGATTCTTTAGGAATCCAAGTTGAAGTCTTCTCTGTCCCCACGTCACTCATGTTGTCATTCGGTAGCCCTCAACAGATGGAAACTTCTATCATTCGCGTAGAGCCTGGTTTTTTTGATCTATCGAGACTCAGTAAAGTAGATAAAGTGCTTGATCAAATCATCAAGAAATCTATTGCCCACGAAACTGCACTCCAACGCCTTCACGAGATACAAGCAGGTAGATCTGAATGGAGCGTGATGAGTATGGTGCTTGGATTTGCACTTGCAGGCTGCGCAGCAGCCCGTTTTTTTGGAGGTGGGGTGCCTGAAATCCTCATTGCTGGTGTAGCAGGGCTCCTTGTTGGTTTCATTATGCTCATGCCAAAACGAAGGCCAGAACGGGAACCACTTGCTGATTTACTTGCGGCTGCATCAGCTTCATTTCTCGCATGGATCACTACATTGTTTGTCCCTGCACTCTCTCCAGGTGTTGTGATTTTAGCTGCAATCGTCGTCCTTTTGCCAGGGTTGACGACAACACTTGCAATCAATGAGTTGGCCACTCGTCATCTCGCGTCAGGTTCTGCAAGATTAATGCAAGCCTTGATGGGTTTTCTCGCACTGACTATCGGGTCACTCATCGGTGAAAAACTTGCAACACTCATTCCAGCTGTCGAAGCAACACCAGCTACGCCACTCCCTCAATGGACATTTATCCCCGCGCTCATTCTCTCCGGCATCGCACTATCCATTTTGTTTGACGCGAAGGCGAGAGACATGCCATGGATCATTCTCTCTGGTGGACTCGGTTTTGTTTGTGCACGCTTTGGTGGGGACACCTTTGGACCAGAGTTAGGTGTGACAATCGGCGCATTCATGGTTGGTTTAGCTGGGAATTTGTATCGAAGAGTTGCAGATTCCCCATCTGCAACTCTAACAGTACCTGGAATGATGTTGCTAGTACCTGGAGGCTTAGGGCTACAAAGTGTCGAGCACCTGATGGAAACAAAATCCACGGCAAGTGCGAGCGTAGTGATGACTGTATTTATTATCGCAGTCGGGCTCGTTACAGGTTTGCTATTTGCAAACCTTGTACTCCCAGCTCGGAAACCGATTTAGACCTAAGGGCCTGATCCTAGAACCCGAACATAAAACAAGGGACGGTCAAATGACCGTCCCTTGCAAAATGTGTGGAAGAACTTTTAATCCACCATCAAGCGATAGGCAGCATCACCCCCACCAAGTTGCCAAGGACCGAAGCCGAAGCCTCCATTTGGATTCGCTTGCCAGTACTGACCATCTCCGCCGGTGCCGACAAAGTCAGTGATGCCTGTTTGGCCATTAACGCCAAAGTCATTCCAAGGAATAACTGCGAAGTAGTACTCGCCAGCAGCCAATGTGACATCGATGTCGAACTGAACGAGTTCACCAGCACCACCCCAACTTGGGATGTTTGGTGTAACAACATCGATTGAGTACACATCACCAACGAGACTTGCGCCAGCTGCATCAGGGCTGCTGTACACACTAATGGTGTAACTGGTCACAGGGCTAATGTCAACAAAACCATTCCAGCCACTGATCACGGCTTCAATAGAAGTCACGTGCGAAGAAGCATCGAAGGAGAAATTATCAAGCGTCGCAATGTTGTACGCTTCATATGCTGCTTCAAAGATTTGGCTTGCAGTAATGTTTGTGCCAATGTCAGATCCATCTTCTCCACCGATCTGATCATAAGGATTTGGTGCACAACTGACATCTGCACAGAGGACATCTAGGCCTTCGAAGTTACCACCAAACGCAGCGCAGTCATCGTCAGTTAATCCATCGAGGCACGATTCATCTGCCATACAGCAAGCACCGTACATGGGCTGACATTCGTTGACTTCTGCACATGTTTCACCGTAATTCCAAGAACCGCCAAGTGCATCGCAGTCGTCAAGGCTGTTTTCTCCAGCACAGGACGTACCTACGCAGCATGCACCCATCGCAGGAGCTCCTGCGTTTAACTGCAGCCAATAGTTACCACCGTTTGCACAAGTCCAATCAGTATTCCAATCAGCTGCACCAACCCAGAAACCGTAATTCCCAGGACCTATTTCTGCAAAGTCATACGTCACGATTGATCCTGGCTCAACAGCTACATATTCAACGAATGCAACAGCGTCAAGATCAATGATGCCAAAGATTGCTGTAGCGTTTTCCGTTTCACATGTAACACTGAAACTACCACCTCCTCCGAGTGCAGCACATGAGAACCAATCTGTGTCGCGTAACGTGGCACCGAACGTACCATCACCATTATCATAGTTCGGATCAAAGTAGACTGAAGTTTCGCCACATAGTGGAACACCTGCAGTCAGAACATCCATCGAACCATCTCCATTTAAGCCTGCATTGCAATCGGTTGATGAATCATCTCCGTCAACCCAGCAATCATCGCAGTCAGAGTCAGCGCCATCTGGGCATCCGGAATACTCTGAGGGGCATGTGAGATCAGCACAAGAAGTGTCATCGCCCATGTAAAGGCCGCCAGCATCGGCGCATTCTGCTGCACTCATTGAGTCAGAACAGACTGTGTCAGCAGCGCAGCACGCACCACGAGGCGAACAGTCATTGCCAAACACACCGACAATGGCAAGAAGATCGTCGACAGTTACAGCACAGTCGCCATTTGGTAGTGGAAACACATCACCTTCTGGTCTGTACGTTCCATCACCGACGTCACCAAAGGATCCCACTGCTGCAAGGATGTCATTTACATCTACGAGCATATTGCCATCAATATCCTCAGGGCACGATCCAAGTTCATAATTGCAAGGATCAACTGCGGAATCACTCGTTAAACGATATGCAGCATCAGCCGCAGTCGCTTGGTAATTGTCAGGCATAGCGAAACCGCCACCAGGGTTTCCTTGCCACGCTGAACCGTCACCAGTGAGGGAATCAGCAGTACCTGTTTGACCGCCCGTTGCAAAATCGTTACTCGGGATCAATCCAACGAGCTGCGTAGCAACAGTCGTCATCATTCCAGTGTTCACGCTCATCAAGAAGCCTTCACCAGCCCAGTCGCCACTCATCGTTGCATCAGCAGCGTCGATGTACTCAGAAGCGATGTCCCCAGTAAGATTTCCTGCGATTGACAATTCGTCAATATACAAATTCGCCGAGTAGCCTGCAACAGTTGACGGATCAGTAAACCCATTCCAACCATTGAGAACCATTTCAACGACGGTGATCGTTTCACCAGTTCCAACGAAGTTATCCGCAGTCACAATGTCATAGACATCGTAGGCTGGCTCAAAATCTTGGCACCCAGTAATGTTCGTCCCGATACCGGAACCATCCATTGAACCGATTTGATCCATGATTACTGTTTGTCCTGCTGCAAAACCTACTGTTCCAAGCAGTGAACAAACTCCAAAAACGTACTGTTTCATATGATTCATATATCTACTCCTCTTCTGTTTAAAAATAGGTGAAATCCTACTCAATTAATTGTGGCAGTTGCTAGCAAGTAAGTCAAGGAATATCAGAGAATTTCTGCACCAAATGACTAAAAAAATGCGTTTTATTCGATCGTAAGCGTCCCTTGACCCGTTTGTCCCCCTAAGCCACCAATCCGAATAAAGTACGTTTCACCTGCTTGAACCTCATAATCAAGGTTCGAATAGTAGGGTTGACAGCCAGCATCTCCAAGCCCATCCCCATTGCAAGAAACTTGGTTGTCACATGAATGTTCATACAAAACAATTGAAGTATCGTAACTATCCGAATCGCACGTTGTGAAGTGCAACCACTCCGTTTGGTGTGCGACAAATAGAAACCAAACATCGGGGCTTTCATCCCAGTTGAGATACGTTCCCCAACATTGTGTCTCGTCAGGTTGGGGAACACTTGGTGTTGAGAGTGTCGTGTCAAACGAGTTTTCACCGAGGAAGGCAAAAAAAGCATCATCACACTCATCACCTGTTACTCCAGGTAGGGGGCAAACGAACGTGCTGCACGCAGTGCCTTGTCCCTCGAACGCGCCAAGTGCATCAATACATACATCGTTGTACACATCCTGACAGGTTCCGTCTTCAAAACAGCATGCACCGATGATCAAACAATCAAGTCCGTAACATACGGAATCCTCGCCATGCCACGTACCACCCGCAGTAATACAATCTTCCACTGCCATGTCTTCGACACAACCAGAGCCATCGTCCATACAACACGCACCTTCAGGAATACAAGAAGATTCCCATCTGTCAATAATTTGAAGGATATCTAAAATATTGACGCAACAATCACCAGTAATGTCACCAATTGGTCTGAAGGTGCCATCGCCACATTCGGTGTAATTCATGAGAATGAGCATGACGTCATCGATTTCTATTTGCCCATCTTCATTCACATCCTCAGGACAAAATGGAAGTTCTTCATCACATGGATCATCAGAGAACACCAATGCGTTTATACAAGTCAAACTCAACAATGGGATGCAACAAATCAGCAAGTTCTTCAACATCTCTAGGTACTCCTTAGATACACAAGCATGGCACGACTTTTTGATTGAGTCAAGAATAAAACACCCCACTGGTCAAAATTCGAACAGTGGGGTGGCTCTAAAGTCTTCATCAAACAAGTATCGATTATTCGATCGTCAATGTTCCTGAACCAGTGGCAGCATTCCAACCTCCTAAGCGGATGTAATATGTTTCACCTGCTTCAACATTGTAATCAAGAGCTGAGTAGTAACTTTGGCATCCCGAATCACCATCAGCGTCTCCGTTACATGAGACTTGGTTGTCGCATGTTCCATGATACAGTGCCATCGACGTGTCATAACTTGAACTATCACACGTCGTAAAGTGTACAGAACCAGAGGAATTTGGAACAAAGAGGAACCAAACGTCTTGGCTGTTGCCCCAATCAAGATACGTACCTGAACATTGCGAATCATCTGGCGGGTTGTCACTTGGAGTTGCTGTATCTGTTTCGAATGGATTCTCACCCATCGTAGCAATCATCGCAGAATCACATTCATCACCTGCACCTGCAACTGGGCAGTCTGTAGTTTCGCAAGTAGTTCCTTCGCCGTGGAATGCTCCACCTAATTCTGAACATTCACTCGACATTGCATCAGCACAAGAGCCATCATCAAAGCAGCATGCACCAGGAGCAGGGCAGTATTCTGATTCACAGAGTGAACCTTCACCCTTCCAGTCGCCGCCGAGTTCTATACATTCACCTTCGGTTGCATGATCTGCGCAGCCACCATCTCCGAGGCAGCATGCACCCAGTGGCGTGCAAACCTGTCCCCAAACTGAAACGATTTGCAAGAGGTCTTCAACATCAACGGTACAGTCGCCATTCACGTCACCAGCAGGGCGGTAGGATCCATCGCCTGTATCGCCAAATGTATCAATGGTTGCAAGAATGTCTCCAACACCAACAATGCCATTGGCATCAATGTCTTCAGGGCAATTGCCAAGTGGGAGATCACATGGATCAATTGGGTCACCTGCAGGCACGAGCGTTTCCATTGCGAAGGAACTGACTCCACCTGGGCGGAACAATCCTAGGTCGATCGTTCCAGTCACTGGAGCCACTGTTGCTGTAAAACTATAGTTATACATTGTTCCCCAACGAATTGCATTGCCGTATTCGTTTTGTGCATACACGCCACCGTTCCATATGATGGACCCTGCGTTTACTTGATTTGTCCAATCAGTGTTGTCATAGAGTTCACCACTGTTGTAATCGATATCTTTAAAACCAACATTTGTGATGGTTGCACTTCCTGTTGGAATCTCAACATGCCCGATACTGCGATGGCAGTTAAGGTTATGAATACCGTAGAAGTAATCCCAAGTACCATCGCCATTTTCAACAACTTTCGCACCGATCATAATCAAACCATCATCTGGAGCGTGCATTTCAGTAAGGTAGACTGTTGGGTCAATACTTGCCCAAGCGCGAATTGCTGGGTCGCCGGCGTGTGTTTCGGTAGCACCATCATTGCTTAAAACATATGGGTCAGAGATTGAATTGAATCCGATTTCACGCCATGATGCGTTGTTATCTCCGTTACCAATCTGCTGATCATCTTGCGCGACATATTGCCCTTCAATAAAATATCGAGCACCAGGATTTTGCGCTGGATCTACGTCTGCATTGAGCACTTGGAGATTCCCTCGAATCGAACTTGGGCCAGATGATCCTATAGAAAACGGATACGGATACTCACCTGTAAATCCGTTTACATCAGATCGTGGACATTCACCGTTTGAGTTGAGTCCAGCCCAGTACGTATCTGCGCAACCGATCCCAAGGGTATCACAATTGGTTGACTGACAATCTCCGCAACCTGGTTCGCTTAATGCACAAAAGGAGTGTTTCATAAAAGCTTGTAAACCGATTTGCTCAAATCGGCCATCCTTGAGACGGAACATATTTTGCATAATGATTGGAGACTGGTTCGTGCCACCATACCAATCAAGGACTTCATCGCCCCAGTTGCATGATTGCGTTGCGATTGCGTATCCACCTATACCATTAGATGAGCCGTAATAGTCTATATCTGCGCTGTTTTGTCCGCCAATTGTCCAAGCAACAACATCTGGACCGATTGCGACTCTCTCGCCATCACTTCGCAAGGCATGCGTGTTCATGGCAACAAAGCCGACAGTTGTGATTGCACCGATCAGTGCAGGATAAATGAGTGTGCGTCCTCGCATCTTGTCTCTCCAGTACGGGGGTAGATTATTGCGCAAACTCTCAATCAAAAGGGATTGGGAGGAGGATTGCGCGTAGGTCGATCAACAATAGCACCATTTTGGAGCTATGAAAGGGTATTCGACTTTTATTTATGCTCGGTTGCGGGAAATAGCACGTTTATGGGACATATTTTGAACGCATCTTGCCTGTTTTACCAATTTGCAACAACAAGCAAGAGGTCAGAAACGCCCACTACCCCATCTCCATCAAGATCCTCTGGGCAACTCAGGCCACAAGGTCCCCAATTCGCCATCACTTGAAGAATGTCAGTAACGTTGACGAGACCATCACCATTGACGTCTCCAGCAACTTGCGTCCCGTTAATGATAAACAAACCAGCTCCTGCATTCTCTCCCGCATTCCCTTCTGTGTCAAAAGCAGTTACACGAATTTTGCCTTCATGTGTCGCAAGATCGGGTACAACCCACAGATAGGTTCCAATGTTTGTGAGACCGGAAGCGATCGGTTGCCATGTAGTACCTCCATCAGTCGAAAGGTCGAGTGAGACTCCGGTAACACTGACATCATCATCTGTGATCCACGATACTGGGACTTGTTGCCCAGCCTGAAACAGTTGACCTCCGGTTGGTGTTTGTAAATGAGCTGTAGGCGCAGAACCTCCAAGATGTCTTGGGATGTGCATGCAAATACAGTGCATCACACCGGCTGCACTCACAATACTTTCACAAGGAATTTGCACGATCGTTTTATCAGGGCAAGCACTTTGCCACGCCGCAACAGCTTCACTGTTGTGTTGCGACACAGAGGAGTTTGTATAACTAGGCACAAGGACAAGATCATTGCAGATGACTGAGTTTGTATATGTGTAATGCGTCCAACTCACGCTTCTTGCAGGCGCCCGCACAACTGAATACCCTAGAAGTTGTAAAGTTGCAGCAGTCGAATCACAAATCACATCTTGCACACTGCCAGAATTGTACGGCCAATCGCTAATCATACACGTGGTATCAGACGCCCAGCACATCCACATGTCTATGTGCTGGGTAGAATCAACTGAAGTGGGGAAGGCATCTGTGATCGTCACATCAAGGTTTTGAAAGTCCTGCCAATACGCTCGGATTGCTGCATCGGACAACCCTCCATTTTCATCGGAAATCAGTTCAGTTGCCCACCCAAAGCCTCCAGCATTCAGATGGAAATTACCGCCTCCATGGACAAGTGGTAGGTCGTACACTTCGTGCCCAACAACAGAGCCTAGATAACTACTTAGCGCATTATCATTGGGGCGAGGTCGATTGTACGTATGATCAACGATCGCCCTGCACTCGCCTTCGTAAATATAGCGTGGACCATAGTCACGAATCCAAATAGTATCTGTTGCCCGAACAACAAATGTAACTCGATCTGTATCTCCGCCATTTGCAGAAATTTCTGAGAGCGCAGAAGATTGTTCCGAAGTTGTGTCAACAACGATCACTGCATCTGCTTCCCCGATCGTCGTTATGTTTGCAGCCATCTTTGCAAGGATAGATTTCCAAGAAGAACTTCCCTCCCATGCGAGTAGGATGCCATCCATTGGTTCATATTCTGCAACGCAGTGAATGGGACCAATCGGAGGCGAGGAAACACCTCGGAACGGAGAGATGGGGGTACGGGCAATCAGCCTAGATTCTTCTTCGGTAAGGTGACGTGGTACATCCGATCCCTCTGGGTAAGGATCTGTGGTGAGGAAGGCTATGAGAATGAGGAATGTTGTATACATGTGAGATTCTTTTCAAAATTCAAGATACGCCAATGAACCCCCTATGCAATGAATTCATACGAATTATTCTGAAAAAGGTTCCAATCAATCGTGATTTGGGGGTTTTCGCAGACTTTTTGTCGTACTTCTGCGTTTCTTTGCATCAAGTCGTTTTGTTTTTTGTGCTCTCGAAACCCTCGTTTTCGTTCTTCGACGTTCTTTCTTTAACACACCACGAAGAAGCAAAACGAACCGTTCAAGAGTTGCGTCTTTGTTTGCTTTTTGAGAACGGTGTTTCGAAGAAACAACTCGGAAAACACCTTGTTTGTTGATTCGAGTCGCACACGATACCTGAATGCGCTTTCGTTGTGCCTCAGTCAGTGCTGTTGATGTACTCATATCCCACAACAATACGACTTTCGTCGCAACACGATTCACGTGTTGTCCGCCCGGACCTGTCCCCGTTGTTGCAACAAAACGTATCTCCCGAAAGGGAATACTCAGTGTTTCATTGATCTGAATCATGAACTTGCAACACAAGTTCCACGATCAGCAATCCATCCCTTATATCCGCCTGCTAGATTTGTCACGTGAAATCCCTTTCGTTTCAAAGCCATACATGCAGCGGCGCTTCGGCTGCCTCCGTGGCAGTTAAGAACCCATTCCCTTTCCGGATCGAGTTGATCGATCTGTTCCATAAGACGCGTGTGCGCAATATTCAATGCTCCATCGATGGCTCCATCCTGAAACTCCAGTTTTCTACGCACATCTAAAACTGAGTACTCCTCTTGTTCACGAAGTTGGGAAGCTGAAAGTTCTTGAAGGGTTTCCAAGCCATCCATTCCTTCCAAGAGACTTGGTTCAACCCAACCAATGATCCTCTCAAGACCGATGCGAACGGCATTTCGAAGCGTTCGGTCGAGTTCCTCTTCTGTAACAACGAGCAAAATGTCTTCCGTGTCTTCTACAAATGAACCTGCAAAACGATGGAAATCATTGGTCGGTTTCGACCAAATCGTGTTGGGCAAATGGCCATCACGTACGAGTTCCCAACCACGTGTGTCGATCACAACAGCGTGCAGTGCTTTTTCTCGCAACGCCTGACTGTCTGTTATCTTTTCTGGTTTTGGTAAACCACCAAGAAGTGGGCAGCCGTCGCGATTCATACGTTTCATCCGTGCAAAGTACAGTGGGGGTTCCGGTTGACCGGTGAGCATGAACTCAATAAAAGACTCTTCATGTTCTAGGAGTTGCAAGGGTGGGCTTGTGCGTTTCTCATACCCAAGTGTTGATTGAGGAACAGCGCCCAATGCCTTACCACATGCACTGCCTGCACCATGGGCTGGCCAAACTTGGATGTAGTCAGGAAGATCTTGTAACCGTTGGCACGTTTTGTACAGAACTCTCGCTGAGTTTTGCATTGCACCTTTTACGCCTGCAGCAGTTTCTAAGAGATCGGGTCTACCGAGATCCCCTACAAAAATAAAATCACCGGTAGCGATTCCAATGGGCTCACTCCTCCCTGCATCGTAGACAACAAAACTCAAGTGTTCAGGTGTGTGTCCTGGTGTATGGAACACTTTGACTCTGATGCTTCCAACTTGAATTTCCTCCCCATCTCCGACAAAGACTACATCTGCATTTGACCGATCGGGCCAACTGTACAGCCAATCTGGCCCACCACACTTAGAAAGATAACAAGTTGCGTTTGTCGCAGCGGCAAGTTCTGCAGTACCACTGAGAAAATCCGCATGGATATGTGTCTCAGTGATTGCTGTAATCTTGAGCCCTTCTTTCTCCGCAGCCTCTAGATAGCGACAAACATCGCGTTCAGGGTCTATGATCAGTGCTTCACCTGTCGTTTGGCAGCCGATGAGCCACGCTGCTTGGGAGAGGTCTTCATCGTAGATTCTTTGTACGAGCATGGCGTAAGCGTACCAAGAATGCGTTGAATTGGTAAAAAACTCAATTTCGTTCTTGCGTTTCCTCTATTTTCATGGTCTGATGCACTATTAGGAGAATTGATTTATGAAAACCCAGTTGATTTTGACAGCAACCACTGCCGCAATAGCGTTCGTTGGAGTTGCAAGTACCCTTGCAGGAAATCGTTCGGGGGATGGGCGCGAACTTCGTGGTCCTGATGTAGTGAGTTGGTATGCTGGCAGTGGGGGCGGTCTTGATATGGAAATGTATGGCTCTCAAGATGGCATTTCTTCATTTGCTTTTGGCACAACGTCCTGTAACTTTGGTGATGTTGTTGCTGATTGGTATTCCAATACAAACCGTGTTCCAGTCATTGCACAAACATGCTACCGATTGAAAGATGGCCGATTCGAACAAATAGCAACTGCATGGCTGAAGCATTCGTTTTGCGCGGTAAGTGAGCCAGGGTGTGGCGATTGCCAAGCAACGAGTTGTGACACACTCGGTATTGGATGTGCAGACACCTACTGGGCGGGGCTCAATGCTGATGCGATTGCACCACGGTCTGCAATCAATGCATTCACTGGTTACTATGACTTTCCTTTTTCAATCTCACCAACGGGTGATGGATCTATGAAAGGCAAACTTCAGTTTAAGATTGAAGACATCGATCCAGAACTCAACGTAGATGCGAAGTATTTTATTGAAGCACAGTATGTTTCGCCTGATGACGCAGAGTGGGGCAATCAAGATAACAATGCCTCATACAGGATGATTCGTTGGGTCACACCTGAAAATCCAAACGCATTGAGTACGACACAAGTCCAAAAGCCAGCAATTTATGCCTGGGAAATCTTTGATAACGAAGTAGACCTTCGTTCGATCAGGGTTCCAGAAGAAGGCAAGTTACATATGGGAGTTCGAGTGTATGACAACGAAGATGGAACGTGGCGATACGAATATGCTATTCATAATCTCAATAGCGACCGATCTATCGGATCATTTTCAATCCCTCTTGGGGATTGCGTCACACTCTCGGACGTAGGATTCCACGACATCAATTACCACAGCGGAGAGATCATTGACAGCACCGACTGGAGCGTTTCGATCGATCCAAACTCGATTACGTGGGAGACTGAGACCTACGAAACTAACGAGTGGGCGAATGCAATCCGGTGGGGGAGTATGTACAACTTCTATTTCGTTGCCAATCAACCACCATCAGATGTAGAACTCACACTTGGCCTCTTCAAACCCGGTGGTGAACCAACAGTGGGGCATACCGCCGCAGCGCCTGCCTGCCAAGTGCCATGCGCAGGTGATGTTGATGGTAGCGGCTCTGTTGGTATTGGCGACTTGTTGGCAATCGTTGATGCATGGGGAACAAACAACCCCGCGATGGATCTCAACGGAGATGGAATTGTCAACGTTGAAGACATCCTCGCCGTAATGAGCGACTGGGGCTGCGAATAACCCCCTCATTCGTGATAGTCACTTGCAATGCCACAGGGCATCGCAAGTGATGCAGTAGGAATTTGTGAACAATTATCTCTTTTTATGCGTACTCTACTTAAGTGAGGCGGTATACCTGTCGATTTGAGAAGTACCTATGAATTGGAAAATAATCAAAGAACGCTACAAAAAACGCTACAGTTGGCTCTTTCGCAAGGAAGATGTTGCTATGAAGGTTCTGATTGCTACAAGTGGGCTGTTTATTGGGCTGATGCTTGGTAAGGGGATCCAAGCGCTCTTTTCATGAAGGAGTTGACAAGTGAGGGGCACCCAAAGGTTCGCTGGTCAATTCAGCTGACACTGTCCAATCCGATTCGATCTCTGGAGTCATCAGCGTATGCATTGGATCACCACGATCAGGGTAGTCCGTCCTGTACTGTACACCACGCGATTCTTCTCGGGCAAGCGCCCCTTCAGTCGCAATGCTCGCCACAGTCAACATATTGATCAATTCCCAAGCTCGAGGCTCAGAAGGGGAAAGTCTTCGTACTGCATCAAACCAAAAGGCAATATGTGATCGAGCCTCTAAGAGTTCTGTTTCATTCCTTTCAAGACCTACCTGCCTCCACATCAGTGATTTTAGGGAATAGACTAAATCAGTAATTCCGAGTTCGATCCCATGCGGCGGGTGATCAACTGCTCTCCTGAGAAGTCGATCAGGTCTTGGATGTTGGCGCCCAACTGCAGCCGCGGCATTTTTCCCTGCGAGTTCACCTAACACCACGCCTTCGAGCAGTGAGTTCGAACCCATCCGATTTGCTCCATGCAAGCCACTGCTAGCACATTCGCCAACTGCCCATACTCCTGGGATAGAAGTCTGCCCGTTTGTATCAACAAGCAAACCACCAACCATGTAATGCGCACCAGGTCGAACTGGAATTGGGTCGCTCGCGATATTGATCCCAAAAAAATTACACATCTTGCTAATACCGGGAAACAAACGGTGGGGATCTGCATCTACTTCAGATAGATCTAGGTAGACGTTCGTATCATTGGTCTTAATCATCTGGCGAAACGCGGCTCTACTTACCTCATCCCTCGGTGCAAGTTCAGCATCTTTGTGTGCATCACACATAAAACGGTATCCGTTTCGATCTCGCAACACACCGCCATGACCCCGGATAATTTCGCTGATCAAAACACGAGCAGCCCCAGCGATGTAGAGACAGGTTGGGTGAAATTGGAAAAACTCCATATCTCGAACAACTGCACCAGCTCGAAAGCCCATCGCTACACCGTCTGCGGTTGCAATTGTCGGGTTCGTCGTTTCTCTATATAACTGCCCACCACCTCCAGTTGCGAGAATGATTTGGCCTGCAGTAAAGAGCACAATACTTCCTGAAGAGGAGCGGGCTAAGACACCATACGCTTCACCTTTTGCAGTCACAATGTCAAGAGCAAACGTGTTTGTAAACGTTGTGATCCCTTCATGTTCTTTCATCGCTGTGTTTAAAACTCTTTGTATCTCTCTACCTGTTGCGTCCCCATGTGCGTGTACAACTCGAGCATGTTGATGCCCACCCTCACGTGAACAATCGAGATCGCCTGCCTCTGTCCTGTCGAAGAACGCACCAAGATCAAGCAATCGCTGCACTGCTGCAGGACCACCATTGACAACTCGCTGTACAGTTTGTAAATCACACAATCCTTTGCCAACATCAAGCGTATCATTGACGTGAGAAGCAAAGGAATCACTCTCTGATACCACTGCGGCCATCCCACCCTGCGCTATATTTGTATTTGTTGATACAGCATCTGCTTTGCAGACAACTGCTACAGATTTTCCTTGTTCAGCTGCAGCAAGGGCTGCCGTACCTCCAGCGACTCCGCCACCAACAATGACAACATCAAACCTGTAGGCGGGAATCGCACGTAAATCAACCTCTAACAAGTGGCGATCACACTGCATTGTCATGTTGAAGCCTCTGTAATGGCAATCATCCGCTCTAACGCACGCTTCGCATTCGTCACCATAGCTTCGCGTTGATCACCTCCCAAACGAGTACGTTCTGCGGTCTGCTCGTTCACCATGTCTCCCGCTAAAACACGATTGATGTCAGGCGCTTCACCTTTTCGAAGTAAATCTAACATCCCTGCGAGGTGGGGGGGATCGTTGCGACTCATCGTGGCGCAACCACAACCTCCGGTGGTAGATATGTCGGTTCCAACATCTGCAAGGTGCATCACTTCTATACCGATTGCTTTGGCCTGTTCTTGCAAATTACGAACAAAATGCCCCTCAGTTCCAACTGCAAACTTACTGCCACTTGGAGCATCCATTACTTTGTTCCAAAGATAGGCAGTACTTCCTGATCCGTCTGCTTCTTCAACTGCCTCAAGTTTAGATTCAGGGTGAATGATCACCTGCCACCCCTTTGCTTTCCACCATCGAACTTGTTCAGCAGTAAACACTGTATGCACGCCACAGAATCCACCCCAACAGAGCATGTCTGCTTTGTCAGTTTGATAGTCATCAATTGACCAAGCGACACCGTACGTGTAGGGATCTCCGAGTGTACAAACCTTCGTAAGATCCATTCCACATTTTGCAGCAGTGTTACGACCTAAATGTTCGTCAGGAACGAACAATATTTTCTTCCCTTGTTTGCGAGCCCAATCAACCACAAGAGGGGCATTTGAACTTGTACAAACAGCACCACCTGTTTCTCCTGCGATTGCTTTGATTCGACCGGAAGTATTCATGTATGCAATAATGATCAAGTCATCACCGTACTTTTGTATGAGTTCTTCGGCAACAGGCAAGACCATCCAATCTTTTGCCATCATCTCCATCGTACAACCAGCTTTTGGATTCGTGATCCAAACTTGTTGATCGTCGTTTGCGAGCGTGGCAATTGTTTCAGCCATAAAGTGCACTGCAGATTCAACGATCACTTTCTTCTCAGGGTTTCTCGAAGCTTGCAAGGCAAGGGCGTAACTGTCTGCAACGTTTCCGCCATATTTTTCGACAAGTTTTACAATTTCACCGCCCATGTAGTAATGCGCGAGCAAGAGCAAACTGTCTCCAAAATAATCCTGAGCTGGCTTGATGTATTGGTCAAGCCAAGGCAATACTCGTTCAGGCGTTCTGTCAGGAAGGGCTAGATATTCTTCTGCATATGGTTTGAACTCCTCTTGATACCAATCCAATGGCAAATCGCTCTGACAAATCGGAATATCCGATTGCAGAGCGATGCCTGTTGGTCTAATTTCGCGTGCCTGAGTCATCATGCACGCATTGTATCGGGAGAAGGGAACTTTACGGACACGCTCCCCAAGCACCAACGATTGCAAGTAAATCTTCAACATCAACAATGCCATCGCCGTTGATGTCAGCAGAACCACTGCTACCCCATTGGTCGATTGCGATCAGGATGTCAGAGACAGCAACTTCGCCATCCTCATCCACATCTCCTTCACATGGTGTGTTGCAATCTCCTGTGGGTCCGTCAACGAGCAATTCGCCACTGCCCATCGATGAGTCTCCCCAACCACCCACTCGAATGAGGTATGTCGTACCCTCAACAACTGTACCAGTAAGAATAGATGAATAGCCACCACAACCATCTCCATCTCCGTTACAAGCAATTTGTGTCATCGAGTTACATGTCCCTTCGTATACAACAAGATCTGTATCGAAGTCAACAAGATCACAAGTAGAAACTGTCATCGGTCCAGTAGCACACGCTTCGTAACGGAACCAAACGTCATTTGTCATCACGCCTAGGTAGGTTCCCTGACATTGGCCATCATTGTAAGAATCACTCGAGGTTGTACCCTCAAGCGTAGAAAACTCCCATAGACCATTTGCAACGAGTTGCGCTGTTTCACATTCGTCTGGGAATGGAATCTCGCCAACATGAATAGATACAAGTGCGTCTTCAGATTCAATTCCATCAGTAACTTTGTAGGTAAAGGAATCTATACCAATGAACGCTGTGTCAGGGACATACCGAACTTGATCACCTTCAAGCGTGTAGGGAAGTCCACCTATGGGTGACCCATCAAGGTTTTGTAACGCACCCTCAGCAGGATTCGAAGTGATGATGTATTCCAATGCGCCACCATCCGGCGATGCGCCAATAAGTGTGATATCAATTGGAACATTTTCATCTGTGAAGACTTCTACATCTTGGGCAACAGGAGGGCAAATATCACCACTACTGGCGATCTTCAACGCCCAGTGATCAAGGGTACCAGTATCGGCACCAGCATTGTCAGTCACGTCCATTCTCCATGTACCCGTCACAATTTCGCCTTCCCAATCTGCTAATGAACCGGGACCTTCTGGAATGTCGCCTCCTTGCTCGTCATAGTACATGTGCAAATCATCGTCACCACCGCCTGAGCGATCGTGCAATCGAACAGTTGTACCTTCTGGTGAAGTTACATCAACTTCAAGATCGCCAATGTATGTATGTGTAAGATCGAGTTCGATATCAACATCACCGATACAGTACGCATCGTTGACTGTGATATAACTCGTTGTTGTTTCGTTGTCGTTAATTGCTAGAGGAAGATCTGTTGCAACATAGGTGTAGCGCCCAATATCGAGTGTAACGTGTCGAGTTGTATCACCTGAGCCAGCTGCATAATTTTCGAAGAAGACATCTCCTTCAACGATACCTGCAGGCAAGTCTTCTACGTTCCCACCAAAACCAATAGTAATATCTGCTGAATCACCAGTACCATTCAAGGTAATGAACGCTTCATTAGAACCGTTGATTGTGATCCAATCTGCCGTTGCTCCAATGTGTACATCAAACATTGTCGGACGGGTGCTTGTAATGGTATAGACTTGGGTCGTTGTAAACGGACCACCAACGGGTCCACCTGCGTAGAAATCTACATCAGGTGTTGTATCAAAATCCGTTGTGCCAATATCAAGTGTATGGAGCCGATCAACGTTCCTCGCATTTGTTTGATCCATAAACCGCACGACTTCATCATGTACACCATCTGCCATTCCAGAAGCATCGACGCTAACAAGAATATCCACTGTGTTACCGCTCGCAAGGAATCCATTGACTGAACTTCCGCCATCGATAAGGATAAACCCTGCATTGTTGACTGTTTCAACACGGTAAGAAATTGTGTCGGGAGAGTTGTTCGCCATTGTGTAAAGCACTTCAGATGGATCAGGATCTACGCAAGGGCTTGTGCAGATATGAAGTACCGCTTCACCGGGGTTGACTGACATGCCAGTTCCAGGCAGAGTGTTTACAGTTAGCGAACCCGTGCCAGCAGCATCAAGATACACATCAAGACCTGCATCAAATGAAACAGAAAACTTCCCATACCAATCACTCGTTTGGCTTGTACAACTTGCATACCCGCCATGCAATTGGCCGATGACTTGATGATCAGAATTAAACACGGGCGAACCACTCGATCCGGGTTCTGTCGTTCCTAAATCCCAATCCTCAATACGAACGTGTGATCCATCTCCTGGAATCGATTCACCTAGATACGATGTTGTTGTTGTTGGTTCAAATTCAAAACTAATTCTTTTTTCATCTGTGCTTGGATGATGAATCGCAATGCCTTGTGGTGACTCATCTCCCGTAGCATCCCATCCACAATATGAAACCTCCCACGCATCATTAGGGGAATCGTCCATTACTACAAGTGTGTAATCACTAAAACTACCAGAGGAAAGATGTGTTGAGCCTGTATTGAATTGATTCAATTGTCCATCACCAGATCCTCCACTGTCACCCGAGCCAGGAACACGGCAGTAACTATTTTGGTAATTCCAATATGTAACTAATGAAGGCGCAGAACCTGAATTAACTCCACAATGGTTCGCAGTCATGAAATAAGGCGTGCGGTCTTGCGAAGTATTGTTGACCATAAATCCAGTGCAAAATGTAGAACCACCAGTTGAGATTACAGCAACACATGGAATCTCATTCCACCAATCATCGCCTTCTTCACAAACCACATCGTAATTACATGAACCACTGCGATCAACGCCTTGTTCATAAAACCCGCGGTACCCTACATTGATCGATGAAAGTACTATTGCCTTATCTATATCCTGTTGTTCATGTGGAGCAACGAATATTTCAATGAGAAGATCATCGCCTGCAATTGCAGGTGTCCAAAGTTGTCCATGCTCTTTATTATCAGCGGAAGTAAAGTCTCGCAATACTTGCGAAAGATCGAAAGAAGAAATGATCATGGAACCAGAAACTGGAAGTGCCCATTCTTCAAACCCAAGGTTTATTGAAACTGCATTTCGCGAACGTACTCGTAAACTCCAACGCATCGTACGAGCATCAATTTGTTCCCATAACCCATGCGTCGCTGGAGTAACTTGAACCTTATGAGGAATCGCATACCGAGGCGCTTCATCTAGGTGGCTTCTACTTGCATCTTCAGCAAACAAGGCTGCCCAATCTAATTCTGGTATTTCAAACGATGGTACTGCATCAACTGGCCATCCAGAACCAACAGAGGGTTGGGCAAAAGAACATGTACTTGCAAGTAAAACAGCAGATGCTGAAACGATAGTCGATAGTTTGAACATTTGAGTATCCTTCTCCTACCAAAGGCACTATGCCTAGGCGTAGGACAAATGTAGCACAATTCGGGTCTAAAACAAGGATTTATGCAAAAATGTAGAGAAATTTGAGAAAATCTATCCCCAATTTTCTAGGAGCGTAAGAACATCACTCACGTCCACAACGCCGTCCCCATCGAGATCCTCTGCACAGACCTCGCACGGACCCCAAGCTGCAATCACTGCTAAAAGATCTGAAACATCAACTATGCCATCTCCATCGATATCTCCGAAGATGGCATCATCTAGCAACGCAAAAGGGTATTCTATGACTTCGATGGTCAGAGTGCCGTTGTAATTTGAAGTAGAAAATTCTTGGGTTGTCGTTCCAAGCGAAGAGACATCAACACTGAATGAAGTTGCCCCTAAATGGCTATCATCCTCAAACCACTCAAAGACGTCGTATTTTTCATTCCAATCAATTTCATAGCAGCCAAAATCGAGTTCAAGTTCCTCTTCATCATCACGAATAAAATCATCGAACACAAGGTGATTCAAAGTTTGCTCTTCACCATGTTCTTGATATTCGTAAATAGGGGAGGAAACTCCTTCGTAGCCTCGTGAACAGACTGGATCTACAATTCCAAATACATCTTGAGCTAGCGGCGAATACACGTCGCTATCAATCACTACTTCTGCGGGCATGAGGTCATACCAAAAATCATCTGGTTCATCTGGATTTGTTACTTGCAATCGTGTAACTGTCAGAGTTGCACGTCGCCGTTGGGTTAGAAAATTTGCGATCTGCATCATCGCAGGTTGATATTCTTTCAGTTCATAGTGATTTACGTGCATCCAACTATGTGTTGAATCTCGGTTCATAAACTGAGACTGTGCAGTCATCGTTTCAAAGTACCCATCATCGACGGTGACAACCCCATCATTTGCGTGAAAATCACCTTCAAGCAACATAATGTCCGTAAGTGTTCCATCACCCGCGGTGTCGCGAGATGACATTTCCATACCGATCAAAATGTCCTTCAGTAATGGATTGTCGGCTTCTCTCCGAGGAGAATGTAGATTCGCTTCTACCCAAGCATATTGCATTTGTTCCGTATCAATAGTCGGAGTGCCAAAGTCATCCCACAAATCTTGCACCACTTCATTACTTGCAGCCCAATTGCCGCAAAGTACTCCTTCTAAGGAAAGCCACCTTGCAATTTTCCCAGAACTTGCAAGGTGTCCGCTATCTTTTTCTATCATCCATCTGCCAACGAAAGAACCCATGCTCGCGCTGACAATATTGACTTGTTCTGCGCCACTGCGTGCCATGATATGTTCTGCATATTTTGCAATGATCAGGGCATAGCGAGGAATACCACCACCATAGAGTTGTGTTATCGAATCGAGTTCAGCAATATCCTGTGCCGTGTAGTAGGAGGGAGGTGTAGTACCGTAATACGTTGTGGTTGCAACCACATTGATGGGCAGGGTGGTGCTTCCATCATTCACTGGAAGGCCTGCGAAATCAGCAACATCATAAAGGAGTTGTTCTTCAAGAACGTCTGCGCCATAAACTCCCTCCATAGAAGCACCATCTGGGTCAAACCCGTGGATCACGATTGTTGGAGTCGTGTTGGGATTATGAGTGGGTAGGGTGCCAGGGAAAGCAGTGAAAACAGGGAGTAGGAAGAGTAGGCAGTTCATTCGCAAGGTCCCCAGAGTGCGATGAGTGAGAGCAAATCAGTTGTATCGACAGAACCACTTTGATCAATGTCTTCCGGGCAACCAGTGCATGGTCCCCACGCTGCGATGACTGCTAGTAAATCATTCGTTCCAACAATACCATCTCCATCAACATCCTCTGCGGGACACTCAGAGACGTCATCATTTGTATACAGAGCAACCGTTGACATATTCATGTTGCTTGAACCAACTGCCCACGCTAAGGATCTATCAAAAAACTCTACGTCTAGGGGACCAGTATTCAGACCAGGTGTATCAAGTACCCATGTTTGCCCGCCATCGGTTGTATGCAAACAAAACATCTCAACATCACCAGCACCGTTTGGCCCAAACCCAACGGCAAATCCTTCGTTCACATTCAAAAAATCGATGGTAGTCAGTGAATATTCACCTGCTGGAGTGGTTTGAAACTCCCACGTTTCCCAACCATCTGTTGTATGCATTAGGTACGGGACGTAATACCCTCCGCTTCCGACTGCCCAACCTTCAAGATCGTTCAGCATACAGATATTGTTTAAATAAAACTCTCCGGTATGCCAGAATAGTTGTGTCCATGTTTGCCCACCATCTATCGTCTTCGCGATTGCAGCTTGGTACTGACTACCTCGATTTCGGCTAGGGAAATTACTTGGAAGTCTACTGATAGTTGGACCATGTTCAAACAAACGATATGCATCTGAGCGAAGTCCATCTTCTGGAAAATCTCCACCTGTCATCCAGCCACGTTCACTATCTAAAAAGAAACAATAGCGTGCCCACGTGTTCAAACCCCACTCGTGGGTTTGCCATGAATTGCCACCATCATTACTCAGTGTGATTCCCGTTTTGTCAGGACTCCATAGATCTGGCTTCCACGTACTTGCGACTTTAATGTGTTGCGTATCAACAACATCAACACAATTTGATGACCATATCTCACCTGGCATCGTCAGCATCTGCCACGTTTGGCCACGATCTGTCGTTTTCATCATGCCAGTATCGAAGAGAAACTGGACCCCAACTACAAAGAGCACATCTTTATCGATCGAATCACAACCAAGATACATCAACCCGCTGATCCCACTTGTGATTGTTGACCAATTCGCACCACCGTTTTCAGTCCGATGTACAGAAACACCTACACCATTAATGCCTCCGACCGCCCACCCGTTATCTTTGTCTGGGAAGGAAACACCTGCAAGATAGGTAGCCATGCCATATTCTTGCTCAGACCATTCTCCATAATCTGCAGAAAATGTAGGTGTCTGAATCACTAGTGAACAAGATACAAACAGTAAGGGAGTAAGACGCATGATCAATCTCCTTTATACAACCAAATAGGAGCATAACGGATTCTGTACAGAATTGTCAATAAATGGTAGAATCCTCACCCCTAGGCGGGTGTAGCTCAATTGGTAGAGCGTCAGCCTTCCAAGCTGAATGTCGAGGGTTCGAACCCCTTCACCCGCTTCGCTATCGAGCCATGAAAGAAACCTTTCATGGCTCGAGTTGCTTCGCGGGTGCATTTCTCAACTACAAAACCTTTGGTTATGTAGTTGAGAAATGGTGCGGCAAAGCCGCACAAGGGGTTCTGATTTTTTGATTTCTTCGCAATCAAAAACTGCGAACCCTTCAAATTTTGCTTCGCGGGTGGGTGCCACTGCTCAGAAGCAGTGCCACGCATGCCTTCGGCATGCAAGGGGTTCGCGTCTCTTGTTTTTGTAAACAAAAACAATTCGGCGTCGAACCATCCACTAGTTTGTTTTCAAACTGTAACGTGTCTTAACCCACAAAAGCATTGCTAAAGAAACGCGATAAGAGGTAGGACCCTAGCGGTTTAATTAGCAGGGACCCCACGCATCTACAACTGAAAGAAGGTCAGTGACATCTACTTCACCATCGCCATTCACATCCTCATCGCAACTATTGCAAGATCCCCAACTTGCAACTATAGCTAAGAGATCAGTGACATTTACATTGCCATCACCACTGACATCTGCATCACAGACGCCATCACAACTTTCGTCGAATACGTTTCCACCTTCATCAAACCAAACACCATGAATATCAGTAGGGGTGTTACCACAAAAGTACGTATTTGAAATATGCAATCCAGAACCTTCCGCACCAACTTGATAAATCCCACCTCCATAAGACGCCTCGTTATCACGAATGATGCAGTTGTCTATTGTCGCAGTACTATTAGAAACAATACCACTTCCCAATACGTAGTTACCACCTTGAACAGTAAATCCACGAAGTATTGCTTCGGATGACTCACTGTTATAAAGCGTTACTACTGCTCCACTGATTCCATTTCCGTCGATAATGGTAGATTCTGGTCCATCAAGACTTTCAATCAGAATGTTCTTCCCAAAGTAGTCAATTGTTTCGTTGTACGTTCCAGCCATAACTTGAATCGAATCATTCGAACTGCAAGCAGTGATAGCATCACTAATAGTTGCAAAGTCTCCAGTTGGTCCTACAACAAACACATCTATAGAACAGTCGCCAGAGTTGTACGAATGTTTTTCTGCTTGATAGACTTCAGAGGGGCCAGAAGCATTAGTGCTTTGTGCCCATGCGATAAAACTAACATTCTCGATGTTCGCAACACTTGCACTGTTTAACTCAAACTGAAAATCTCGAATTGTTGATTCACCAGAATCTAAAGTTACGTCTTGTGATGTTGCTTGCATAAAGCAGGCATAGTTATAGTTTGGGTTTGCAGGGTAATCATGCAAAACTTGGGCACAATGAAGTCGTAAATTTTTCCCAGTACCATCAACTTCTACTCCAACTTCAATGCTGACAGAGTAGGTATCGGTATCAACACTTGAACCACACATTGTGATAGTCACATCTGTTGGCGCAGCTTGCCGTTGCATGTATCTAGAGCGAAGTTGAGTGTAATTACCTGATGGACTTCCATAAGAACCCTCTTGACCATATACGCCATCCATCCAAACAGTGGGGTATCCAGGCACATTATAGAAATTTTGACGAATGTCACCCCAAGAAGTTGAATAGGAATCAGAACAGTGTATTTGTAATGGGAAGAACGTATCAGGGAACTCATCTTGTAACATAATTAGACCATTTGCGACATCTGGGCAATAAGTGCACCAAGTTGCAGTAAAGTTCTCGGCAACAACCTTGCGCGGAGCTGCTTCTAGTGAAGTTGTTGATATGGCAATAGTTGTTGTCGTTAAAAAAAATTGTAGTAGTTTCATCTTAACTCCTATTGGTCATCCCACTCAAGGGTTACATTCGGTTCTGATACATCACCTGACAATTCACTTACTAAAACTAGCCAAGTGTCTCCCCCATAAAAGTTACAAACACCAGTGACGCAGTCAATGTTAAAAAGATTATCCGGTGTTTGCCCATCTGATGTTCTATATATGCTGTTCTCTGGATATAAAGTTTCTTCTAGAGAAACGTGATTATCCTGCCAACACACGTTACCAATCCAAGACAAACCACGTCCGTGGATATCGAATGTTTTTGATAAAAGGTTTATGTCACCAAACATTGGGCCACGATTTGCTAAAACAGCAAAATCAGAAGAACCTGAGTTCTTCCATTGTATTGGTTTGCGTGTTCCAATTACTGGAATTGATGCATAAGAAACATTACATCTGTCATCTAAATCGCAATCAAATTCTTCATCCCAATAAACATCGACAGATGGGGATGGGTTGTAAACACTGAAGTCATAATCATCCATCACAAAAACACTTCCATGTGGTTCGCTATCACTAACAACAACTTCGGTGCTATACAAACCCTGCATCACGCTGACTGAATGAATGTTGTCTGTTGAATTCTGAAGTGCATCTTCAGGACCTCGACCCTTTACTTCTTGACCAAGCACAGGATCTTCTAAACGATCAATCAGCCCCGGTGTTGGGAATCGCTGTTCATCTCCCGCAGCCCAACTCAACCATCCCTGGTGAATAGACTTAATTTTGCTAGCATCTTTCTGAACCAGCGCAACATATCTAGCTCTTCCTAAAGCTGGAACGAGAACGCTTAGCAACAGGGCGATAATAGACATTACAACAAGCAACTCAATAAGCGTAAAACCCTTATTAGATTTGATTCTTTTAATCATCAAAATATATACTAGCCTTAAAAGACCTCTAAGTCCAGAAAAATAACTTCAATTCATATATTTTTTGTTTATGGGTGTTACTTGCTCAATAAAATGCGAAAAATACGTCAATTGCTAGTGTCAAACGCTTGCAGCTTCTTTCACACCCATTGCATCTATAAACTAAACAGAGGCTACTTACATTTGGGTATCAGTTGTGTCGCTATACAAATCGAGATAAAAATCTCGAAGTTTGCGTCCGTCAATTTCACGTTCTCGACCTTGAAGAAACCCAAACGTGTCAAACATAGACAACGCTGGACCTCGTTCGATTCTGACATCAAGGATGACCTTTAAAAATTGTTTTTCTTTGCAAAAGGTGATTGCTTGCTCCATGAGTTTCGTGCCGATCCCTTTACGACGAAACCCTTCACGGACTCGCAAACGTCTGATTTCGGCAGAGTCTGTGTTAACTCGTTGTACACCAATCATTCCAACAATGAATTCGTCAATTTCTGCTACCCAAAACCCACTGTCCTTGCATTCAAAATATCCTGCAACTAAGTGTTCGAGATCTGCTCCAGTATCATTCTCACGTAGATGTCCTTCTATTCGACTTTTTTCAAACAATTCACGGAGGACTGGCACATCGATCTCTGATGCAATTCGAATACATGGAGGTGAGTTGTTGGAGGGAGTACTACGCATCGTTGTCACAAACCTCAAGGAATACAAGTGAATCAGTGCTTGTATCTAACACTGCAACAGTGTACACCGAGGCTCGATGCAATGCTCCAGGATTAATGCAACGCGTTTTATTGACCAATTCATCGCGTTTTTCGTGCGTATGCCCGTGGAGTAGGTAGGGAACTTCTTCATCTAGATAAGACTGGTACTTTGTTTCATCATGCCCATGAAGAAACGCAATGCGTTTTCCATCAAGAACAATATCACCATATGCACCTCGCACATCGATCCCAACGTGTACTGCATAAGAATGTAGCCGTGAAACCCAATCACAATTCCCAAAGACAAAAGAAACATCGTATCCAATGAGTTCATCAAGGACTTCTTCAATTTCTACATCACCTAAATGGATAAATTTTGTACAGCCCTGAGCTTCGAGCAATTTCATCGCTTGGCGCGTGCGTTCTATTTCACCATGGGAGTCTGAGAGAATACCGACCAACATATCAACGCCAAGACGTTCCTGGTTTTACAAAATTCTCTACCCATTGCAAATATTGGGATTCGAGTTGCTCTGGGTTATTCGTAAACGCAAAGAGCCACCCAATGTGTCTTGTAGGTTCTCGTAGTCGTCCTTCAAGTGCATCTAACAAAATTTTCCGAAGAGCAGGTCGGTACCTACCATCGTCGTATTCCATAAGAAAGCTGGTAAAAGCCCAAAGTTGCGCGTAATATCCAAGAAGTGTCCCGCGACCTTGCGAGAGCAATTCACTTGGCTCAGCAGCTAGCAAGTCCTTAAGCGGGGTTAATTGCTTGGACGCAACAATAGTGCGGAGTGTTGAAAGGCGGTCCCAGTTACTTGCAGGCTGAAAAATTAATGCATCTCTGCGAACTCGAAACCCCTCCATCCACGTGCCGATTCCTTCGTCTAACCATGTAGGTAAAGTATCTTGCAAGATCGACTCAGCATATTGATGCCAGCCTTCATGTGCTGCAATCCGAAACGTTGAACGACTCCGACCCCTTCGATCGAGATGAAAGAGGATTGCAGTCCCACCTATCGTAAGACCACCTTTTCCTAACCCTTCCCATTGGCGGGCTTCGTCTCCGAGCAAATCCTCTATCTTCTCTTGCCATTCTTCCTCTGATGAAAAAAGGAACACTTCAAGCCGTTCCTCTGGATAGGGCAACTCGCCAAAAATCGTTGAATAGTGTTTCAATAAAGACTCATAGAAAAAAGGAAGAGAACGAATAATATGGTCATGTGGAATTGAGGTTTTGATATCCCAGCCTTCCGTCACTATGCGCGTTCCTTCGACAGAACCCCATGCCCAATGTTCTTGAATTACTTGAGCTTTGGGAGCCACTGTAGGGCGTGGTGGTAGTTCTGTTTGGAGCGCCGTTTCACAAGAAAGGGAGCAAAATAGTACGAAGCAAATTGTCAGGAATCGAACGATCATGATGCTATGGTTTCTTTGGCTAGAGCAAGTTCTGCCTCAGCTTGCGCCAACAACTCTCGTGTTTCTTCGACCAATGCAGGAGGCGCGTTATCCACATACCCTTTGTTGCTCAGTTTTCCTCGCAAAGCACCAATCCGTTTTTCAAGCGCTTCGATTTCTTGTTCAAGGCGAGCACAAGCTGCCTGTGATTCTTCTTCGTCGAGTAGATTAGCAAGGAGAATACGGTCAGAACCAAACGGAATAACTGTACCGCTCACGGAATCTTCAATGGGTGCGATGCGTTCAAGACCAGCAACCGCTGCTAGAGCAACTTCATGTTTTTTCGCAAGTTCTAGGGTCTCACCTGCAGCGTAAAGATGAATTTTCCGTTTTGGTTTTACATTCTGTTCTGCTCTGCACCCTCGGATCGCAGTAACTAGATCTCTCATCGCTTCAAATGAATCTATCTCATCTTGACAAAGGGATAGGTCGCCTGCAATAGGCCACGGAGCAGTTGCAACTAATGCAGAAGATGCCATCTCAATACCTACCACAGAGCCAGCGGGAATATTTTGTACATGAGTCCACATCGCTTCAGTCACAAATGGGCAAACTGGATGCAACACTCTGCACAACGCATCCAAAACAGTGTGCAAAATCCGTTGTTGTTCGGGATCATCTTTCACTGTTGGTTTAATTGTTTCAAGATACCAATCACAAAGATCTCTCCAAAGAAAATCATAGAGTGACTCAGTGACTTCACTGAATTTGTATTCTTTCATTGCTTGGTTGATTCGGTTGATTGCAACTTGTGTTCTTGAAAGAATCCACTGGTCAACGGGAGGTCGTGTTGAAGGGTTCACAATTTCCGAAGGATTCGATATATTCATCAAAGCAAAGCGGGATGCATTCCAGAACTTGTTTGCAAAATTTCGCCCGACATCAAACCGAGTGGATGTATTCATCGCAAGAGGCGTCTGGGTGCAATCCTTAGTTTCGCCAATGAGATTTCCATACACTGTTGACATTGTTTTAGAACTATCTTCAGGGCAAGACTGCATGGGAGCCATCACAGTATGTCCAGTGTGAGAAGTGATGTATTTTGGCACAAAACTTTTTCCCGAATGTGGACAGATGAGATCCACACCAAGACGTACATCTTGTGTTCCTGTTGCAAGTTGCACCATCGTAAGTCGCATCGCATCAGCACCGTGTGTTTGAATAATGTCTCGGGGGTCGACACCATTTCCAAGTGACTTACTCATGCGCTGACCAAACCCATCTTGAATCATCGGGTTAATAAATACAGCACCAAAGGGAAGCGTTCCACCTCTGAAATATCTATTGAACATCACCATCCGACTTACCCAAAGTGTAATGATGTCCCGTCCGGTACATAGGACACTTGTCGGATTGAATGTATCTAGTAACCCTTCGGTTTCAGGATACTTCTCTGGATTGGGCCAACCCATCGTGGAAATTGGCCAAAGAGCAGAACTAAACCAAGTGTCTAACACATCTACATCACGAACAAATCCTGCTTTTTCTAATGTTGTCTCGAGTTCATCATTTCCCCCTGCAACACAGATGGAAACTCGCGTGATTCCTTCTGCATCTGGATCCTCAACAACTGCGTGTAACCCAGTATGGTCTTGGCAAGGCCATTGAGCAGGCGCATCGCTTGTAAACGTTTTCGACCAAACAGGAATACGATGTCCCCACCAAAGTTGGCGTGAAATGCACCAATCTTGGAGGTTTTCATGCCAAGATTGAAACGTGTGTGCATAACGAGATGGGTAGAAGGATAGTTCCCCATCACCTTGCGAATTTCCTGATTCTCTTTTTGGTGGGGTTCCTTCATATTGGTTCGGTGAGAGTGCACGAAGCGCTTCCCCTGAGAGACGATCATCTGTTACACGAACATACCACTGATCACTTAAGTATGGTTCAATCGGGACATGGCTTCGATAACTATGCCCAACACTGTGGTTGTACTCTCTAACACCCTCCAACAGATCGTTCTCTTTAAACCAAGCAAGAATGCTTTCCCGAGCGTCTTCGCGAGAAAGCCCTAAAAATTGTTTCGCTTCATCACTGACATCTTCCCAGCCGTGGGCATCGCTCATTGAAGCATCAGGAGCCATGACGTTAATGACCTCAAGTTGATGCCGCAAGCCAATTGCCCAGTCGTTTGGATCATGCGCGGGTGTTACTTTCAAAAAGCCACTTGACATCGCTGCTTTTGGATCATCACCACCTTGCATCACTACATATTCATCTTCAATAATCGGAATAATTCGATCAACAATTGGCAGACGAATTGCTTTGCCGCGCAACGCTTTTGCACGTGGATCGTTTGGATTCACTGCAACCGCAGTGTCTCCCAACATCGTTTCTGGGCGTGTTGTTGCGACTGTGACAAACCCTGAGCCATCATCAAGTGGATACCGCAAGTAATACATGTGTCCCAATACGTCTTGCATTTCTACTTCATCATCTGCAAGCGCAGTTAGGGTGACGGGATCCCAATTAACCAATCGCTTTCCTCGGTAGATCAACCCGTCGGAAAACAACTTGAAGAATGCTTCCCGAACTGCGTCTGCGCACATATCGTCCATCGTAAACCGAGTGCGATCCCAGTCACAAGAAGTTCCCATCGAACGAAGTTGTGAAAGTATCGTGGCTTGATATTCGTCTTTCCATGCTTGAACCCTAGCGATGAATTCGTCCCGTTCGAAGTCGGTTCTTTTTTTCCCTTCTTGCTGCATGAGCCGTTTTTCAACGACTGATTGTGTTGCTATTCCAGCATGATCTGTGCCAGGAATCCAAAGGGTTGAAAAGCCACACATCCTGTGATACCGAATCAATACATCTTGAAGCGTATTGTTGAGAGCATGCCCAAGATGGAGTGGGGCGGTCACGTTTGGCGGTGGGATGACGATCGAATACGGATCGCCGCTTGCACGAGGGTCGCCTGCATTCACGTCTGAATCATCCCATTTTGATAAAATTTCGGACTCTACCTCTGAAGGAGCGTATGATTTAGGGATGATGTCTTGCTGTTCTGCCATTTCCATACTTCGTATCATACCCGCCATACTCATCGGAGTCGTTTGTTTGCACGCTTGTACTGAGAGGAGCGAAGAGAGCACGCCGCATCTTTCAACGCAAGCACGAAGAGCGGCGATCAACAGCGCAGTGGAACATCTCAACGCTGGGCGAACCGTTGAAGCGTTAGCAATCACATCCAAACTTATTCTACAAGACCCAACTTCACTTGAGACTTTAGAGAAACACGCGATTGTTCTGCTTGCAGAGGCGACTAGAGTTGAGCAAATTGGTGAAACCAATCTTGCAAAAATTCGCAGAGAGGAAGCGCTTGAAACATATATTGCTGCTTGCAATGTACCGAACGTAGGTGGGTTGACGCAACTTTCCGCCGCCCAACTTGCACACATGCTTGAAGAAATTCCTCTTGCACAATCGCTCTATAAAAAAGCGCATGTTGCCATCCCAAACGACGGTCGCAGCGCGCTTTGGTTAGCACAAATAGAGTTACTCAACAAACATTGGGAAGAAGCCTCTCACTGGATTGAAGAAAGTCTTGCTCGCCAACCAAATGAACCCTCGGCGCTCATTTCTGCGGGTCTTATTCAGGCACAACTCGGTAACTGTGAACAGTCTCTCATCTACGCAAAGCGTGCGGTTGAGATCCGACCCAAAGATGAACAAGTACGGTTTATGCAAGCTCGTATTCTGAGGCTTTGCAATAACCCACACCGCGCCCTTGAGATACTCAGTGCTCTTTCTTTTGCAAAGGATCAAATTGTCGCACAGGAAATCGGCCTTTGTAAAGCAACTCTTGAGGATTTGAATCGATGAGTACTACTCCGACCCTTTACATGATAGTGGTGGCACTTGTTCTCATTCTCTTGCTCGGAATCGTAGCAGTTGCAGTGATCGCCATGATAGCGAGACGTTGTCGGTGTAAATCCGATAACAAACTCCTAGATCCAACTGACCTCGCAGTTGATCCGTGGGAAGAAGCAGGGCGTAGGCACAAATAACTGCATTTCGAACTCAAACATGCCTAGTACGTATGAGTTTTGTATAAAGAAACTCTGTCCAGTAGTGCCCTTTATTTGATAGAAAACAGGGTTCACTCAAGGCGTGGGGCGAGTGTGCCGATGCCAATTTGAGTTCTCTCTTGTTTAACTATAAAAGGATTACGCTCCTATGCAAAGATTACATAGTTTCCTCATCATCAGTGCCTGCACAATAAGTGCAGCCGTCGCTTCAATTACACGTGCGGAAGAAACCACTGCTGAGTGGTCATCCCGAGTCTGGAGTGCTGCTTCTGAAGGTCAGTGGGAAACTGTCGAGACACTCCTTGAACGTGTGCCAGAGGGTTCAAGTGAACTGCTTGCATCGTTTCGAAGCGACCTCGAATTGTACCAGCAGCATCGCCTCGAAGAAGCCAAAGCCAATACGGAGGCAAGAGAACATGCGCTCAGCGAAATGCGATCGTTCGCAGCTGAAGGCAATGTATTGCAGGCGATGAAGTTTGCCATTGAAGCGCAGACACTGAGCGATGATTTTGATTCGGTTTTGTATGACGAAGATACCCAACGCGTTCTCAAAGATGTAGAAGCAGCGATTGAAACTCACACAGAAGGTGGAAATGTTCTTGTAGCACAAACGCTCGCGTATTACCTTCGCACATTTTTTGAAGATACTTCTCGAAGAGACCTCTTTGAATTTTGGAGTAAGCAACAACTTGAACTTGTGAATGATGCCATCTTACTTCGGTACTATGCGCCAGTACATCACCACAAACTTAATACAGAACAAGCCGAACTTCGAGGAGACGATCCCCCAGAGCCACTGCAGGAAAAATCGAAAGATCTTTGGATAGAACGTGTTGATGACATCAGCCGCTACATGGTCATTCAATCACTTCGGAAGGCAGAGGCGGAACACATGGATCAGGTTTCTTGGGGCGAGTTGCTACAAGGCGGGCTCGAAGCAATTCGAAGAATCGGGCTTCTTCCTGAAATGGCAGAAACATTTCCGAAACTTTCTCAAGAAGAGCACCGAGTAGCGTGGCTCGCAGCCATTGACGAGGAAGTCATAACACTTCCACAGTATTTACGGCACATCAGTGGACACAAAACCCTGAAGCAACTGCTCGATCGGGTTCTACTCGCAAACAACGAAACATTGCAACTTCCAGATGAAGTATTGCTCCGAGAGTTTGGTGATGGCGCGATGCGTAAACTCGATAAATACAGTGCGATCATTTGGCCGAATGAGAAAAGACAATTTGACCAGGCAACTGAAGGAAATTTTGTCGGTGTCGGAATCGTGATTCGCGAAAGCAGTACAGGTGAAATTCTCGTTGTGAACCCTATCGATGGCTCTCCTGCATATTACGGAGGAGTGGTTCCTGAAGATATTATTACACATGTAAACGGAGCTTCAACAAGTGGGTGGAGTGTCAACGATGCTGTAGACAAAATCACAGGTAAACGTGGAACAGGGGTGACACTCACAATTAAACGAGAAACACAAGAATCTCCTCTTGATCTTCAACTCACACGAGACAACATCATTCTTCGATCTGTGCATGGTTGGAACAAGATAGGCATTTCAGAAAATGGTGAACCTATTTGGGATTGGTATGTCGATCCAGAAAATCACATTGGGTACATCAAACTTACTGGTTTTTCTAAGTCATCGTACGCTGATATGCTTGCTGCAATTCGTGATATGCAAGAAGTCTCCGAACCTAATGGATTGATCCTTGATTTACGGCACAACCCAGGTGGCTTACTACCAGTTGCGAGACAAATATCAAATCTCTTCATCAAAGATGGGAGTATTGTCAGTGGGGAGAATGCAAACGGTGACCTGTTGTTTAGCATGCAAGCGTATGCAAATCGAGCCTACCTCTCAGATTGGCCTCTCGTCATCCTGATCAACCAAGGTTCTGCAAGCGCAAGCGAAATTGTCTCTGGCTCTGTACAAGCGCACGGAGCAGGAATCATCCTTGGCCAACGAAGTTGGGGTAAAGGAAGTGTGCAAACTGTCCATAACATAGGGTCTGGTGATCAAGCACTCGTCAAACTGACGACCCAGTTCTACCGTCTTCCTCCCACTGAAGATGGACCTGGACGACTTGTCCATAAACGCGAAGGTTCAACTGATTGGGGTGTCTTACCTGACATAGAGGTGGCAATGTCCCCAAACCAAATCAGCAGCTCTAATGAGTTACGACGTGATTCACAAATGCTCATTTTAGGCAGCGACAACGCCGACCTTCCAGATGTCAATGACCTTCTCACAAAGGGTCTCGATCCTCAACTCGAAACAGCCTTACTCTTACTTCGAGCAAACGCGTTAACCGAAACATATTCCGAATTCCACCGAGCTAGTATTAAATAACCCCACCAAATGCTGCCTTTTGGCAAACAAAGTGAGGCTCACATCCGACCCGCCTCCGCTATGATGTCGGAATGTTACTTACACCACTTGCACTTGCATTAGCGTTTTTAGCACCATCGGAACACCATCGCTTCGGTTTAACTGAAGCAATGCCTCGAATCGAAGGCACGATCCGTGTTGGTTCCTACAACATGTTGAACTACTTCGATCAAGTAGATGACCCTGCACTTCAAGGGAAATATGACGATTTTGGAGATAACCCCGGACCAACTTCTGAAGCGCGATGTGAAGAACTTGCAAAAGTCATCCGTGAACTTGATGCGGACATCCTTGCACTTCAAGAAGTGGAAGGACACGATGCGCTCGTATCCTTTAACGAACAGTATCTCCAAGGCATGGGGTATGACTATGTTGTCTCGGAAGAAGTAGGGTATTACCGCGGGATCGAGCAAAGCCTGCTCAGCCGGTTCCCTGTTAAAGATATTCGAACATGGCAAAATGTTGACCTTCGCAAAATTGAACGTCTTGGCGGGGGGTGGACTGAGATACCATCAGATGTAGAAGAAATTACATTTCAGAGAAGCCCTCTATGTGTCACAGTCGAAACACCAAATGGATATGAACTGACGCTGTTTGTCGTCCATCACAAAGCTGGTCGGAATGCGTGGCACCGTGAGCTTGAAACGGTGCAAATTCTTGAATATGTCGAGGACATGACACGCGATAACCCAGAAAGAAACATCGCCGTCATCGGTGACTTTAATGCAGTCCCTTGGGATCGATCGACACGTGCGTACTTCCGTAATGGCATGACAGACTCGATGTCGCTTCGATCCAAAAACATCGAGTGGGATGACACCTCACCGCTTCGGATTACTCACACTTCTGGACGAATACTTGACTACATTCTGTTGAACCCAGCAGCACTTGAAGAGTACGTGATTGACAGTGGGTTCGTACTCGGTTCTTCCGCAGAGGAATACAACTGGCGAGAGGACCCTTTTCCAGATGGATACGCTTCCGACCACTGTGCGATTGCCATTGATATGGTCCCTCGAAACGGGGAGGGCAACACCGTGACAGCAAGGGCTTGGCCAAGATCTGCAACCAAAACAGCGCTCGCGGCTTCACCCCCAGCAGCAGCATTCTCTTCTCCAAAAACGACAACCTCTTCTTCAACTGGACCAACTAAAACTGCCGCTCCAAGTGAGGCTCCCTTCGTTGCATCAAAACGAAGCAAAGTTTTTCACACTGGAACTTGTGGACGTAAACGCGTCGGAGAAAAAAACCAAGTCGGGTACTCCACGTTCAGTGATGCCAAGAATGCAGGTAAACGTCCAGCTAAATGTTGCAATCCAACAGAGTGATTACTCCGTTGCTAAAAGACGCTGTACTTCCTCAACGTCTTTGTCGCCGCGACCAGAAATGTTGATAAGAAGATGCTGCTCCGCGGTCATTTCTTTCGAAACCTTCAACGCACCAGCGACTGCGTGCGAAGATTCAAGTGCTGGAATAATCCCCTCAGTTTCAGATAACAGTTTGAACGCAGCAAGCGCCTCTTGGTCATCAACAATCAGGTAGGTTGCTCGTTGTTCATCTTGCCAATAGGAATGCTCAGGACCAACGCCCGGATAATCCAAGCCAGCAGAACAGGAGTGTACGTTTTGCGTTTGACCATCTTCATCCTGTAAGACATAACTGTAGGAACCATGCAACACACCTGGGGATCCTAAACACAGAGGGGCGGCGTGCTCACCGACTCCTCGACCCGTCCCACCTGCTTCAACACCCACAAGACGAACAGACTCATCGTCAACAAACGGAGCGAAGATCCCCGCAGCATTTGATCCTCCACCAACGCACGCCACGATACAATCGGGAAGTTTCCCAATCTGTGCAAGGGACTGGGACTTTGCTTCAGTTCCGATGACAGATTGCAACGCTCTTACGATGAACGGGAAGGGGTGCGGTCCTACAACAGAACCCAAAATGTAATGGGTCTTCTCTACTGAGCCCATCCAATCTCTCATCGCTTCATTCGTTGCATCTTTGAGCGTTTTTGATCCCGAATCAACAACATGCACCGTTGCACCGAGTAACTCCATCCGAAACACGTTCAGTTTTTGTCTGCGAGCATCTTCTGCACCCATGTACACCTCGCATTGCAAACCAAGTTTCGCGCAGGCCGTTGCTGTCGCAACTCCGTGTTGACCTGCACCTGTTTCTGCGATTATTCGATGCTTCCCCATTCTCTTAGCAAGAAGTGCTTGCCCGATTGTATTGTTAATTTTATGCGCGCCAGTATGTGCAAGGTCTTCCCTTTTAAGCCAAACAGATGGTCCACCGAACACCTCACTTAAACGTGGCGCAAAGGTCAACGGTGTCGGTCGTGCCACGTACTCCGATAGTAATTGATCAAGTTCTGCAGCAAAAGAGAGATCCTCTCGAGCTTCTTGCCATGCTGTAGAAAGTTGTTCTAATGCAAACATGAGCGTCTCTGGCACATACTGCCCACCAAACGCACCAAATCGTCCATCACATGTATCTGAATTCATTGAGAGTTCTCCGTATCGCTTTTTAAAACTCGGGCGAGAAAATCCACTTGCACCTCTTTCACAAAGGCTGATTGCCTGCCAAAACCCATGTGTTCTTTCGGTGCTCCTGTATGATCAAATGCAATGAATTCGATCAGGTCGGGATTGGTGTATCTTGATTTTAAACGGGCGATAAACTCTTCTTGAGCAGCAAAAGGAACCCATTCATCATGACGAGAGTGGAAGGCCAAAAGTGGAATCTCTGCCCATTGGCTCAAATGATCTGCTGGGTTGAGAGCAGCAAACTCTTCGTCTGTCAATGCTTGAAACATTGTGTGCCCACGCTGCCGTCGCCACTGACCCATCGTCGCTTCCAATATGGTCGCACGAAACTGATGAGGTTTGTTTAACCGCAGAATTGATGCCATTCCACCAGCAGACATCCCACCAAGCGCGGCACGTTCAAGATCAAACCCATCAAAAAACTGTAAATTCTCAAGTACGGCATCGAGTTCAGAAGCCATCTGGTTCACGACATCGAACGCTGCCTCAGGTTCTTGCATAGCAGCAATATACCGCTCTCCATGGCCTGGCAAATCAACTGCGCAGATATTGATCCCTCTGCGAAGATACCGAGCATATCTACCAGGGTCGAGTTCTTTGTCAGCGGTTCTGCCATGGATCCACAATAGAAAGGGTCTAGGACGAGTATCTCTTTGTGCAAGAAGTGCTGGTACTTCACCAAATCGCTCTACTCTTGCTATTTTTCTTAGCCTACTTGGAAGTTGTTCAAAACGAGTGCTCACTTTGCGCATTCTACCAATCTCAGTCGCATAATTGGTTTCATTTTGCATGCCCTCGAACCCAATGAGGTATCCTGCACGCATGTTGAAAGTCATCGGTGGTCAATATAAATCACGCCACCTGAAAACTCCTAAAGACAGTGAGACAACACGCCCATGGACGGGCAGAGCACGTGAATCTGTCTTCAACCAACTTCGAGGGCATATCCCTGATGGAGCTGTACTAGATCTCTTCGCAGGGGTAGGCACGATGGGGCTTGAAGCTGCAAGCAGGGGCGCGAAAGCGGTCGTCATGATCGAAAGAGATCGAAAAGTTATGGAACTCTTGCAAAATAATATCCAAACACTCGGATGTTCTGAGCAAGTGCAAGCCGTTTCAGCAGACGCACTTGGTAGCGTCCCACTACTTCGATCGCCAAAACCCCTCGACGTGGCATTTGTCGACCCGCCATACGCCATGATGTCCGATGATGGCATGCGCCAACGAATCCTTGAACAGATTGCCAAAATAGGGGAACTACTTGCAGACGACGGGTACATCGTACTTCGTTCACCAATCAACCCACACAGAGTGGATCACACCATACAGGCACTCGATGGACCAGAACTCCACAAACATGGCGCTGGAATGTGGGTTCTCTTTTACGGCAAACGAACTCTATGACCGCATCCTGTCCTAACGAAGCAAGAAGTGCCGCAATCGAAATCCTCACCACGCTGCGGACCGCTGGCTTTGAAACGTACTTCGCTGGGGGGTGTGTTCGCGACCGGCTCCTTTCTGCTGCCCCAACGGAATATGACATCGCAACTGCAGCTCGCCCAGAAGAGATTAAGACGCTCTTCCCAAAAGCGAAAAGTGTTGGTGAAGCGTTCGGAGTCATGCTTGTTCGAAAGAACAACATCATCTTTGACGTGGCAACCTTCAGAAGCGATGGCGAATACAAAGACCACCGACATCCAACAAATGTAACTTTTACAGATGCTGAACATGATGCACAACGACGTGATTTTACAATCAATGGGCTATTTGAAGACCCCATAGAAGAAAGAGTCATCGACTATGTCGGCGGCAAAGACGATGTAGATGCTCGGATCATTCGGGCTATTGGTGACCCTCACAAACGACTTGATGATGATCACTTGCGTATGTTACGGGCCGTTCGTTTTGCCTCGAACTTTTCTTTTTCAATTGAGTCTGAAACCGCTGACGCAATTCGCCAACATGCGCATCGACTTGATGGCATTTCCCGTGAACGAATCGGTGGCGAACTACGACAAATGCTTACGCACACAAACAGGGGGGTTGCTGCGTGGGAACTTCAGTACCTTGGTCTTGATGTTCCAGTTTTGGGGGAACAGTCAATCTTAAGTGCCCCAACTCGTGTAGGTAGACTTCCAGCAATTTCAACCTTCGCAACTGCACTCGCCGCGTGGATCATTGATAGACATACTTCAGAAGCAGATCTTCAAACTATTGCAACTCGATGGAGAGAACAGCTTCTCCTTTCAAACCGTGAATACCGTGAACTTCAAGAAATACTCACACTCCACACGGTACTTGGATCTTGGGAAACTCTTGGAGTTGCAAAACAGAAGCGTCTTGCAAGCGCACCGCAATTCCCAGAAACGCTTGCGATTCTACAAGCAGAAGATCGCCCCATGTTTGTCTTTGTTAAACAAGCGATTACGGAACTATGCAAGACAGGGCTTTCCCCAGAACCCTTTGTTACAGGGGACGATCTTGTCAAGGCCTCAGTCCCCCAATCGCCATCGATTGGATTAATCCTTGATGCCTTGTATGACGCCCAGCTCGAGGGCGGGGTGACATGCAGGGAAGACGCCCTTGAACTTGCAAAAGTGATTGCTCGGGATATCCTCGGAGATGCCCAGTAGCCTGTTACACTGCACATATGAAGAACCTATATCTACTTTTGGCTTTGAGTTTGCTATCCACCACACCTGCGGGGGCATACTTCCCATCCGAAGAAGACAACATTTTCGCTTGGGCTGATGCGGTCACTGAAACAGAAGATCGTGGTGCCTCGATCCTTATGATCCCGATGCGAGGGCAAACGCTCACGGATATACGAGGTGAAATCTATGAAGAGTTGATTGATGAGATTGCTGACCTGAACCCAGATCTCATCGTTGTAGATATCGATTGCAAAGATGCACATGATGTTTTTTACCAACAAATGGGTTGGCTGAATCCAAAAGAGATTGGTAAATTTGAAGGGGAAACAAAAAATCTCCCAGCGGTTGCGAAGGTCTTTCGAGTTCACCTTAAGGAAATCCCACAAGTTGTTTTTATCAAAGATGCAATGGGTGCCATTTCTCCCCTTGCGCTCTCTTGGGAAAAAGCATACATGACTCCAACAGCGCGTCTCACTGGCACTATGGAACTTGCATCGCGTTACGCAGGAATTTCTGACGAAAATGTCCGTGGCAAAATGCGGACAGCGTGGACCTTACTTGGTTCGATTTTGGGGGGATACGGAAAACGGGATCCAGATCTTATGCTCGCACTTGTTGATCCTGAGAAAGTTCTCAGTGGAACATGGAACGGGCGCAAAGTAGATTGGTTTAACCATCTTGAAGCTGACTTCCTCGTCGACGGTTCCCCTGACATGGTGCCAGGTTTTTCAGCAACAATCGCTGAAGAGTTAGGCATCAGTGAAGCAACTGTTGATTCACTCAGTGATGTTCTCCTTCTGAATGACATTCGCGAATACCATTTTGTAGGTGAAGAAATCACGAAAAAGCTCACAGATTACGTCAAGAATTGGCGGAGTAATCTTGCAAAGGCACAAGAATTGTGGGGTGATTACCAACAAGAGAGTAGATGGGCAACGGGCGCAAATGCAAAACGGTGGCTCGTCAAAAATAGGAATACCATCAAAATGTTGATCGGGATCTGCAAAAAGTACCCCGCGGTTAGAATCAGAATGGGGTTCGATAAACAACTCCGTGGCCTGAACGCAATTCTTGAAGAAATTGAACGAGAGTTACGAAAACCAAGTGCACCAGGTCGGGATGGTGGCGGGCCATCGATGGGTGGTGGCGGTGGCGGAATGACGCGATAAAAGAGCAGGACTTCTACAATGAAAATACTATCTACTATTTTGTTTGCAACGATTTTTTTATTCTCACTTTCAGCGTTTTCTGAACCAGTTGAGCTCACATTGCAAGATGGCACTGTATGGGTTGGCAATACTGGTGAGACAATTACTCTTGTTGAGAAAAAGGGACGTAAAAAACTAACAGTCGAAGGGATCCTCAAACGATACACGGGGCAATTCATCGTGGTCACTACGGATTCCCGAGATACAGTCGTATTCATCACAGACATTGACTCGATTGAAACTGCAAGTGCTGCATCAAGTACTACCGACCACGGCGCTGAAGCGTCAGAAGAAACAACCATTTCAGACGACGCACCTCTGGAGGCTTCTCCAAAAGAAACCGTCAACCGTGGCGAGTTGCAAAAAGGTGTATTTCTTCTTCCGCTTGATGGCGGTGTTGGAGAGGTGATCCGTTCAACCGAGATCCGCGAGATTGCCGAACACGCTGACACATATGGACCAGGGCAAATCATCGTCCTTGATATCAATTCACCAGGTGGATCAGTACTCACTGGTGTTCAGATGAGAGATTTGCTGTATGACATACGCAAAAGACATCGTGTTGTTGCGTGGGTTGATCGCGCTACTTCAGGCGGCGCGTTTCTCTCGTTCTGCTGCGATGAAATTTACTTTCGCAGAAGTTCCAACTTCGGCTCCATCACGATGTGGAGTGGAAACTTTCAGGGCGCAGAAGAACCAGAAATGAATGCATGGATCAGACAACTTGAGGGCGTGCTTGCAAAGACAAGTAGAACACCACTCTTTGCAGCTCCGATGGTCGTGTTTGCAGCTCCATTGTCCTATGACATCGACCAAACAACTGGAAAGATTACGTACTACGACAATACTGATGGTGAGTTTGTTCTCAGCGATGGTGAATCTGTAGAAGTATTATCTGTCACAGCCGACCAAGCGCTCCATAGTGGGCTCTCAGATGGTACTGCTGATACCGAACAAGAACTTGCTGTACTGCTTGATCTTGACCAATGGCATGAGATTGATGACAAGGGTCGAAAACTAGCGAAGAACTGGAAACTCACGCTTGAGAAAGCAGGGCTAGAAGTTCCAGAACTCTTCAGTCAACTAAGCGGAAATGTAGAGGCACGTTCCAACGGCGAGCGCATCATGAAGCAAATCAAAGCGGGGCGAGCGCTCCTCACGTGGGCTAAAAAACTTGGCGAATCTGCAATGAATTTTGGCTTAGACGATGGATTCCTAGGTGGACCAGATCGAGTCGCTGCGATTAAACGGCAAATTAAAGAACTAGAGCAGCAGCGTTAAATTTCAGAATCACAGAATTTTAATACTGCAGGACCGATGACTACTTCAAGACCATCTTCGACACGAACTTGATCGATCTTTTTGCCATCGACGAATGTGCCGCCAGTCGATTCTGTGTCTTTCAACATCATCGAACCAGTATGATCTTGTTCTATCACACAATGCTCCCTAGAGATACTTGCAGCTCGAATGCGAATGTCGCAATCCGAATCTCGACCAATGAGCAATTCGCTCACATCGCCGAGCGCGAATTTGCGAATGAGATCACCAGTTCCTTGCTTACAAATATGTAATTCCATCATAGGAAAGAATATGTCCTTCTAAAAGTACGAAATCGAGCCGTTAGGTATCTCCAATAGTACACACCATTTCGCGTATTGCCACAAGACTTTTCAAAATAAGTGGAAGAAAATGCCCAAGTTATCGGATGCAGGGGCTAAAGAAGAACGAGGAAGATAAGATATACAGGTGTTTCTCCTTCTTGATCTCCTGTATCTCGCCTTGTTGCCATTGATTGCATTCACAATGCTCCTAGGTCGACTGCGTGGACACCCTCCTAGAAGCGGTCTTGCAGCAAGATTTGGTGTTGGAGAGACCCTTCCTCCAAGCAACAACAGGATTTTGATCCATGCAGTTTCAGTTGGTGAAGTAAACGCGATAAGAAATTTTGTTACGCAACTTGCAAGCCGTGGCTATGACCTCACCATTTCGGTTACCACTGATACAGGAATGAACAGAGCAGAAGAACTCTATGGTGCAACCCACACAGTCGTTCGGTATCCAGTAGACCTCAGTTGGTCGGTGAAAAAATTCCTCACGAGGATCAATCCCAAATTGGTAGTCCTTGTAGAGTTAGAGGTCTGGCCAAATATGCTCAAAGTCATTGAACAACGCCATATTCGGGTTGTAGTTGTCAATGGGAGACTGTCAGACCGAAGTTTTACACGCTACAGCAGAGTCTCATGGTTGTTACGTAAAACGTTTGGTCGCCTCACGTGGGTAGGGATGCAAAATGAAGCGTACGCAACAAAAGTACAATCATTAGGTGCGAAGCATGTTGAAGTCCTTGGAACGATGAAGTGGGACAACGCAATCATCCAAGATTCAGTAGAAGGGGCAGAGGAACTTTCTAAAAATCTCAAGATTGACTCTAGTAAACCTCTTATCGTTGCTGGTTCTACAACTCCAGAAGAACATGAGTTACTTCGTAAAATAATGTCTGACGATCTCCAACTGCTTGTAGCCCCGCGTCGTCCCGAGTGGTTTGATGAGGCTGCCCAAACTTTAGCACCTTGCAATCGAAGAACAGAATCACAGAGAACAGATACAAACTTTTTTGTTCTAGATACTATTGGCGAACTTACTGCTGCGTATTCTCTTGCAACAATCGTAGTCATCGGCAGAAGCTTCGCACCCATGCACGGTTCTGACCCCACAGAACCAATTGGGTTAGGAAAACCGACAATCATCGGTCCTAATGTCAGTGACTTTACAGATATCATTCACGCGTTCACTTCAGGTGAAGGCATCGTCCAATGCTCGCAAGATGAATTAAAAGATGTTATCTACGAGTTACTTTCTAACAATGACCGATGCAGAACACTTGTAGAAAATGGAAGAAAAATAATTCAATCTAATCAGGGCGCAACAACACAATACGTCCAACTTGTTGAAAAGACCCTCTTGCAATGAACGAGCAAACGCTACTCGACCAAATTTACAAAACGAACGTACCTTCTGATGACGTTCTCATTGGCCCGGGTGATGACATGGCTTTTGTTTCCTTCAAATCAGATGGGCTACTTTGCGGCGTTGATCAATTGATCGTTGGGCGCCACGTAGTAGAAGACACCGCTCCTGAACTCATCGGCAGAAAAGCAATTGCTAGGTGTTTTAGTGATCTTGCCGCAATGGGCGGCGTTCCAACTGCTTCACTGATGACTGCTGCGTTACCAGCAGGGACGAATCATGACTGGGCGATGTCTGTCTTTGAGGGTGCACGCGTAGCGGCAAAAGAGTGGGGCGGTCCAATCGTTGGTGGTGATATCGCATCCACAATTCTAGGTACACCACCAATTTTTTCTGTCACTGCATTTGGATACACTCCATATACTGCTATCCAACGACATGCAGCGAATGTTGGTGACGTTGTGTACGTCACTGGCAGTATTGGAAACTCCCTTGCGAATCACCACCTCACGTTTGTGCCAAGAATTCAAGAAGCACAATCGCTTCTTCAGTCCATCAAGATCAACACAATGATTGACATCAGTGACGGTCTTGGTATAGACGGTTCGCGGCTTACAAATGATCGCACGCAAATTGTCATTGACACCTCATCAATTCCACTTCGCGAAGGTGCATCAATCCCTCTTGCACTCTCTGATGGCGAAGATTATGAATTACTCTTTACAAGCTCTGACAAACCACCAACAGAACTTGCAACTCCTATTGGTTTTGTACAGTCACGAGAAGAAAAACAACCCAAAGTTATCACGACCCAAGGCGATGACATTTCGAGTTGCGGATGGGTGCACGAATGACCATCACAAAGAGCGAACAGGAAACACATGCACTCGCAATTACTTTTGCAAAAACACTCCCTCAATTTGCAGTTGTGACTCTTGAAGGTGAACTTGGTGCTGGCAAGACATGTTTTGTTCGAGGGCTTTGCGAAGGACTTGGCGGAGATCCAAGGCAGGTTAACAGCCCAACTTTTACAATTATGCAAGAGTACATAGTAGGGGAGGGGCTACGGCTCGTACACATCGATGCGTATCGCCTCAGTGGCGAAGACGATCTCGAAGCAATCGGTTGGGAAGAACTTCTTCAAGATCAAAATGCGGTGATCGCTATTGAATGGCCATCACGGATCAAAAACGCACTTCCAACTTGTTCAAGGCCAATTCAACTTATGCACGTTGACGAACAAAGCAGAAGTATTTCCTTTTGATTCTTGATCCATCTGGGACATACAGCACTATTGTCAGAATTCAATAACAAGCGCTGTTTGTTTAAGAGTGATGTTATGCTTCTGGAGAAATTGCGTAAATAACGAACCGATGTCCTGCTGGATCCCAGCCATGGTCAGCGCAAATTTTGTTACGTATTCCAACGATTTCATCTGAGGAAAACTCGATTCTTTTCCCAGATCGCATACAGACAAGTGCATCAATTGGCTTCCGACCATACATCAATTGGTAGTGTGATTGTTTGCCATCGATGGTGACTTCCTGAATGATGCCCGCTTCGCGAAGGAGTTTGACAGTACGGTAGAGTGTTGCCTTAGATACTCTGTATCCATCCTCTCGCATGCTATCCATCAATGACTCTGCTTCGAACAACCCATCTTGTTCAATAATTGCGTTGAGAATATCTGCACGTTCTGGAGTGTATTTTAAATCTTGCGATCGCAAGTACCGACGAAAGACTGAACAAAGCGGCGCCATACTATCACCTGTAAGAAAATCTTGGGAAGCCTGTCTTTCGTGTTGCACGTTGGTATCTTACCATGCACCCATGGCGAGCATTCTTGCATTTGAATCTTTTGACGGAGGTTCACACGCTCAATTTCGCGAAACTCTCACAAAGCATTCCCATCACAGTTGGCGATGGATCACACGCCCACCTCTTGATTGGAAATGGCGGATGGTGACGAGCGCGATCGAGATGGCGGACGAAATTTCAAAGCAGGGGATAGAGAAACCAGATTGCATCTTCATCACTTCGCTCGTTGATGCCGCTGCCCTTCGAGCATTGTTGCCTCGCGGATGGCGTGATCTTCCGGTTGTTTTGTACATGCATGAAAATCAAATTGCATATCCAACGAACGATTCGAGAGATGTTTCATTTGCATTTACCAATTTGCAGAGTATCTTGAGTGCGGACCTCACGATCTTTAACAGCAAGTGGAACCTTGATTCGTTTATCGCTGGGTTACAAAAAGTACTGGGACATGGGAAGGATCAGCAGTTAGGAGACATTGCAGAACGAATCCGTAATCGATCTACTGTTGCTTGGGTACCTGTAGAACTTCCACCCGAGGATTCGAGAGTTTTACATAACTCAGATCTGAAAGGACGTTCTTCTGCCACCACTATTGTTTGGCCGCATCGCTGGGAACACGATAAAGGACCAGAGAGGTTGCTCGCCCTTGCTCGAGAACATACACAAACACATAACCTACGGTGGATTATCCTTGGTGAGCAATTCACACAGATTCCGAAATCTATGCATCAATTTCAAGAAGAGTTTCGAGACCGTATTGACCATTTTGGGTTCGTGCACTCGAAAGGGGAGTACTGGAACTGGCTTTTGAAGGCTGATTGGGTACTTTCGACCGCAGAACACGAATTTTTCGGAATTGCTGTTGTTGAAGCCCTCTTTGCAGGTTCCTTGCCTTGGCTACCAGATAAACTCAGTTATCGAGAACTTCTTCCGGCTTGTGCAAGAGGTCTGACCCCAGCAACACACACAAAGATTAGTTCCTCCTCCGAAATCATGGGTCATATTCAAGATCACCTCACCATGGCTAGAGCGAAGCCAGCCACAAAACGCATAGATTCGCTTATATCCACTCAATTATGAGGGTTTAATTGCAACTTTGTTTGACGATGACACGAATAATCCTTTGTTAACTGCCATTGAAGTGCTATAGTGAAGTTTTCTTAGTAAACATCAGGAATCAACTGTTTGGAGACAGATATGAGATTTATTGCTTTATTGAACTTTGCAACTTGTTCACTCGGATGCCTTTCAGCAACTGTAATGGCAGATAGGATGGATGTCCGCGTTATTGAAGACACCGGAACCGCCATCACACTACAGTACGATTTTCCTGCGTACAAGTTGAACGAAATCGATGTAAACGGTCGTCTCTTCCAACAACCAGAACTTGAAGACGAAAACCACATGCTCCAAGCTGGTTTTCCAGCACTTCCAGATGTCTCAAGAGCAATTGTTATC
>JASMLY010000057.1 GCA_030748455.1 Phycisphaerales bacterium
GCAGGTGGCATGCCAACGCGCAAAGCATTTATAAAGTCCTCATCGAGCGAACGGAATGCGTTCACTTCATCGTCAGCACCATCAAGTTGCTCTGTGAATAGTTGCAATTGCAAATCAGGGTCATTCAATTCGGTATACGCGTTAGCAATTTCCATTTCTGCAATAAACAACTCCCAACGATGGGACAATGTCGCATCGTTTTCATGTGGTCGAGTGAGGGGAGAAATCGCACTTGGGAAATCGGTTACAAATGTTGGACGATTCGCAACAAGTGAGGACTCTGCGTGAGCATCAAACAAATCGCTAACAAGAAGCCAATGATTTTTCGTTGCAGCATCCCCAAAACCATGTTCACTTGCTTTTGCTCGTACCGCTTCTTCATCGTGCATAGAACAACCAAGTGATTGTTCAAACAACTCGCCATAGGTTATTCGGTCAAATGGTTTTTCATAATCAATTGTTAAATCGCCATACGCAATTGAAGAGGCATCACCAACTGCAGTAGCAGATGCACGAATCATTCCCTCGGTCAATTCCATCATGGTTTCACAGTCACCAAACGCTTGGTATGACTCAAGCATCGTAAACTCAGGATTGTGCCTTCTTGAAACACCTTCATTGCGGAAGTTACGATTAATTTCAAACACTTTTCGCATTCCACCAACAAGTAATCGTTTCAAATAAAGCTCTGGTGCTATTCGCAGATATAAAGGAATGCTCAGTGCATTGTGGTACGTTTCAAATGGTTTCGCAGCTGCCCCACCAACAATCGATTGCATCATCGGTGTTTCAACTTCAAGGTACCCTTCGTCGTGCATAAAAGAACGAATTGTTGACACGATGAGCGAACGAGTTTTAAACGTTTGGATTGTTTCTTCGTTTGTGTACATGTCAACATACCGTTGTCTGTACCGTGTTTCAGCATCGCTCAAACCATGAAATTTTTCCGGCGGCGGAGCGAGTGATTTACAAGCGAGTTCAAAAGAATCTGCCCAGACGCAAATTTCGCCTTTATTTGTCTTCCCCATTTTGCCTTCAGCAACAATAATGTCACCGTAGTCGAGTTTGCTTGCAACCTTAAACTGTTCGATTGGCATTGCTGCTTTGGAGCAACTGATTTGCAAGTCACCGCTGTCGTCGCGAATCACAAGAAAGGTCAACTTGCCCATTGCTCGGTGCTGGATACACCGACCTGCAACTTTTACTATTGGTCTGTTGTCGTTCTCGCTGTCTTCTTTAAATGCGTCATGGGCTTCTTGGTTAAATTGGGCACGAGCGGCCTCAAGAGAAATTAACCCATCAACCCTCCTTCCCCATGGATAGACGCCATAATCATCAATCCACCGACCCAATTTTGCTCTTCTGGCAGCAACTAATTGGGATTCATCTTGTTGTTGTGCTGTGTTATCTGACATAGAAGGTAGGATGGTAACTTGCTTGGGATAGATTTGAAACAAGGGTATACAAGAATATGACAACAACTATCAAACGAATTGGCATTCTCACTGGCGGAGGAGACTGCCCAGGGCTCAATGCAGCGATTCGCGGGCTTGGCAAATCAGCGCTCTTCCAAGGAATCGAAGTTGTTGGAGTTCAAGATGGATATCAGGGGTTGATTGAAAACCGAATTCAACAACTTGGCGTTAATGAGTTGTCAGGAATACTTACTAGGGGCGGAACTATTCTTGGAACAAACAATAAATGCTCTCCGGAAAAATATTACGAAGGCAGAAACGATAACGGTGAACCAATCTATTCAAACGCTGTTGATCGCTGCATGGCTAACGCAGAAGAACGTGGACTTGATGTGCTTTTTGTAATTGGTGGTGATGGAACTTTTACGTGTACCAAGCCACTCGTTGAAGCTGGTCTTCCATGCATTGGAGTGCCAAAAACCATTGACAATGATATTTATGGAACTGATTTAACTATTGGATTTACCACTGCAACTAGAATTGGAACAATGGCACTTGACCGATTGCACTCAACAGGTGACAGCCATCATCGCGTCATGATTTGCGAGTTGATGGGAAGAAACTCTGGTTGGCTCACACTTGCAAGTGGGCTAGCATCAGGATCAGATGTAATTTTAATCCCAGAAATTCCATTTGATATTGAGACCATTTGTAATTTTGTTGATGGAAGACGAAATGAGCAAAGCGGTTTTTCCATTATCGCGTGTGCAGAAGGCGCGCATGCAATTAACGGTCAACAAGTTGTGTCAAAACACATTGATAACAGTCCAGACCCAATTCGACTTGGTGGAATCGGACAACTTGTTGCTCATGAAATCGAAAAACGTACAGGCATCGAAACTCGCACAACAACGCTTGGTCACATCCAGCGTGGTGGTGAGCCCGCTGCTACCGACCGTGTTGTCGCAACAACATTTGCTACTGCTGCTTTTGAACTCGCCATGGATGGTCAATTCAACAAGATGGTTGCGTTGATTGATGGCCACATGGAAGCAAAAAACATTCTTGACGCTGCGGGTAAACAACGGCTTGTGCCAAAAGACCACCGTTTCATCCGAGCTGCCCGAGCAGTCCGAACTTGTTTTGGCGATTAAGAAGCTTTCTCTTCAGCAAGGACAAATGGTGCAGCTTCAGCTAGGGTTGGAGCAAACAGTGTTGGAGTTGTTTCATCAGTAACTCTTCCTGGGGCAGTAAGCCAAATAGTTTTGCAACCAACTGATTGCCCCGCCTGAATATCACGCGCTGTATCGCCAATCATCCAACTTGTTTCAATATCGATATTAAAATCCTCAACTGCTTGAAGAATCATTCCGGGGTTTGGTTTACGCCATGGATGCTCACCCGTCCACTCACTTAGGACTCCCTCCGGATGATGACAACAGTAGTAATACCGTTCAATTGGACCAACAAGCGTATCGATATGGTCATGAACCGCCGTTATGTCCTTTTCGGTGAAAACTCCTCGTGCAACTCCTGCTTGATTTGTGATGACAATGAGCAACCAACCCGCCTCTGCAAGCGATGTAATCGCCTCTTTTGCGCCATCAATAATTGTTACAGCCGCTGGATCGCCCAAGTCGCCTTGGTTATCAATGATAGTTCCATCTCGATCTAGGAATACTGCTTTTCTCACCACCATAGAATACAGGGAATGCCACTTCAACAAGACATCAACCATCTTGCAATTCTCATGCCCTCTTGGGTGGGCGATGTGGTTATGGCGTCATGTGTTTGGCAGATGGCGAGAGAAAAATACCCAAACGCGACAATAACTGCCGTAATTCGTCCTAACCTTGCCCCTCTTCTTGAAGGAGTACAAGGGATAGACAGCGTGCTCCCGCTTGAAATGAAATCCTCAGTCTTCACTGCAAGTAGTACGTTAAAAAGCATTCAGGCCGATGCCATCGTGTTACTCCCAAACAGTATCCGCGCGGCAATTATTGCTCGTCTTGCAAATATTCCACATCGAGTTGGATACGCGCGTGACTGGCGAAAATGGTTATTAACTGAAGGTGTCCAAGTAAAGAAACATCAAACACCAGAACCAACAACTGAATATTACTTGCATCTTGCAAACATTTTGTTTGGGATGAACAACACTTGTTCGACACCTTCACTTGAGTACGCCGAAAAAGAGGAAAGTTGTCTTGAAGAATTTTCAAAACCAATTGTTCTTTTGGTTGCAGGTGCTAGTAAAGAACAAAAACGTTGGTCGCCTAAGAATTTTGCAAAAGTCGCAGACGCCCTGACCGAATCTGGTGCAACTTGTGTTGGCATTGGTTCGCCTGATGAATATGAGCTTGTAGAGCAAATTGCAAGCGCCGCACATTCTAGGGTTCACAACCTTACTCGTTCTGGCATTACGCTTGGCTCACTTGCAACTGTCGTCGCTCAAGCAGATTTAATGATTACAAATGACACAGGTCCTCGTCACCTTGCTGTTGCAAGTGGAACACCAGTTATAACGATGTATGGTCCAACTGATTACCGTTGGACAAAGTATGATTGCGAAAACGACATCGCAATTCTTGCCGATCCTTTCTTGCCAGAAAATCTTGTCGCTGATAGCAATCCAGAACGATGCAACATCAACAATATCCCTTCAAGTGATGTCATCGCGATTGCTCAACTTATTTTGAACAATCAGAACCAACCTTAGGTTCTTCACCGCGAATAATTCTTCCAATGTTGGAACGGTGTTTCCAAAAGACCATAATCGCAATAAGCCCAGTCGCGCCAAGTAGAGGCCAAGCGTGTTCAAGAGTTGAGCTAAGAAAAACCGTTGCAGTTGCATCGCCAAACAAAACGATCGCTGCAACAAGACTTGCAAGCGAAATCATTTTTGTTCCTTTTAGTGTGATGAGCCAAGCAAGAAATGCCAAAAGTACTGGGATAGTCAGTAGCGGCCACACTGCGACCATGCCACCGAACGTTGTTGCAACACCTTTCCCTCCACCAAATTTTAACCATGGGGAATACATGTGACCGAGCAACGCAACAAATGCGACGCAAATCCAAAGAAGCATCTCAGTTGTTTCGATTTGATTAATTGACTCTCCAAACACTTTTGCGAGTAACCCGATCACAACAACGGGAACAGCACCTTTTAGAACATCAAGCAAGAAACAAATCAAACCAAATTTTTTCCCAAGTACACGACCTACATTTGTTGCGCCTATATTTCTAGAACCGTGATCGCGAATGTTTACGCCTCTTGCTTTTGCAATAAGCACACCAAACGGAATGCTTCCAGCGAAGTAAGCGCATGCGATTCCAATTGCCCATTGAATGCCTGTCATACTGTCCATGCTATCAGGAGAAGAAGAATCGGGCGTAAATCAATACATGTTCTAAGTAGAGTGGTTTGAAACAATGACGGAAGAGGAAATGCAAGTAAAATTATCCAACCTATAGGTGATTCCAATTCAATTGCAGCTACTAGATAAAGTACTCCAGCGACACACCATGTTAGGCGTGGACCAAGTTTTTTTGCCAATGTAATGCAACCTGTTGCTGTATCAAATTCACAATCAACAAGGTCGCACACCAGTGCATCTGCGCTGCAAATCAAGATAAATGCCAGAAGAGTAATGATGGAGTTTGAAAAATCATTAAGTACCCACCCAAACAAAGCAATTGCACTACCAACTACGAACGGTTTTAAAAATGGAAATGTTCGCAGTGGCTTTGTGAGGGTTCTTCTTCCATATACGATTACACCTGCCAGTGAGCAAAAAACCAGTAGCGTAGTAAGGGGATGGTGAATTGCAAAAACGGATATTGCTGAAACAAGAAGGGTATAAGAAATTGCGAGTATTATTTTTTTGTGGCGAAGTGCAAGTCGGTGCCTCTCTTGCATAGGTTCAACCGCATCAACGGATGTTCGATGGAACATATAGATACCTGCTGTGAGAAGTCCGGAACCAATCAACAAAATTGGGTTCTGTTCGTTGCCTTGCACGTAAAACATCAATGCTGTGATTCCAACCACATACAGAGCTGCTGGAATGCCAAGCACCGTCAACCACGCCATCCCACCATTCTAATCGTGCACCCTTCTATGGGGGACAGTCCCCTGGGGACTGTCCCCCATATTGCGGTACAATGTGTGGATGGATGTGCACGCTGGATATCACTCACCATTGTCTGGGAGGTACGCATCCACAGAGATGCAAGAAATATGGTCTTCAAGGCGTAAAATCGGTACTTGGCGCCGATTATGGCTCGCGCTTGCTGAATCTGAGCAAGAACTTGGCCTCGATATCACAGACGAGCAAATCGAAGAACTTCGATCTCACCTCGATGATATTGATTTTGATGCCGCTTCAAAATATGAGAAAGAACTTCGTCATGATGTGATGGCACACGTCCACACCCTTGGCGATGCTGCACCGGTCGCACGATCAATTATCCACCTTGGGGCAACGAGCCAATTCGTCAACTGCAACACTGAAATGTTGCAAATGCGAGACGCTACAAAACTCATCGCATCAAAAATTGCTCATGTCATTTGCAATCTCGGCGACTTTGCCCATCAACACCGCAACGTCCCCACTCTTGGCTTCACACATTACCAACCTGCACAACCAACCACCGTTGGCAAACGCGCTACGCTTTGGGCACAAGAACTTGCCCTCACTTTAGAAGAACTTGAATTCCGACTCGACACAATGCGTTTCCGTGGAGTTCGCGGTGCAACTGGAACACAAGCCTCTTTTCTAGATTTGTTTGATGGCAACCACGACAAAGTGATGCAACTTGACACACTCGTTACTGAAAAAATGGGTTGGGACACTGATAAAAGATTTTCCGTCACCGGTCAAACTTACCCAAGAATTGTTGATGCCCAAATACTTTCGTCTCTTGCTTCAGTTGCTGCTTCTGCACATAAATTAGCAACTGACCTGCGCCTCCTTGCGAATCGAGGCGAACTTGAGGAACCATTTGAGAAAAACCAAATCGGTTCTTCTGCTATGGCTTACAAACGAAATCCAATGCGGTGCGAACGCGTCTGCGCGCTTGCTCGCCTTGTAATGAACATGCCACCAAATGCACTCCAAACCGCAGCAGTGCAATGGATGGAGCGTACCCTAGACGATTCCGCAAACCGTCGAATCACATTGGCTGAATCTTTCTTGGCTCTAGATGGCCTACTTGATGTCCTTGGAAACATCACAGGCGGCTTGATTGTTCACAAAGCACGAGTTTCAGCAAATCTGCAAAACGAGATGCCATTTCTCGCCACTGAACGCCTGATGATGGAGGCCGTCAAAAATGGTGCAGACCGCCAAGATGCACACGAAGTCGTCCGCTCACACGCTATCGAGGTCGCTAGGCAAATTAAAGAAGAAGGCATCAATAATAACCTTCTTGAGCGTCTTGCCACAGAGCCAATGTTTCAAGGGGTGAATCTCTCCATGGCGACAGATCCAAGTGGATTTGTGGGTCGAGCACCAGAACAAGTGGATGATTTTTGCGATTCAGTTGTTCACCAAATCCGGCAAAGGTATAGCGACTCAGAGGTCGAAATAGCCCAATTGCGAGTCTAAAACCCTAACGCTCACCTAACAAACGACTGTTTTTTATGATTTTTCTGCAATTACGTGGCAAAAACGCCTTGTCTGCCGATAAAGAATGCATTGAAATGCAATTAGAAGGGCATCTAATTGCCCACAAAATACACCCTAGGGTAACCCCTAGTACAACGCTTTGGAGGCACCAATTATGGAATCGTATGACCGCTTAGCACAACTAGTTCAAGACGTAACTGATGATATGGCAAAATGTGAGGGTGGCAATAAAGCCGCTGGCACTCGGGTCAGGAAGGCAATGCAAGACATCAAAGCAGCAGCACAAGACGTTCGCAAGGATGTACTTGGTCTTCGCAACAGCGACGGATAACGCACACGATTATATTTTTAGTGAATGGGCTCAAGCAATGTTTGAGCCCATTTGTTTTATACTCTGAGTCTCATATGGCTATTGAACCAATTCTTGACATCTCAACCATTGACCTTTCGCATATTGCTATCTCCGAAGAGGAGGTCGGCAAGATGAACCCGCAATCTGGAGATATGCGCCAACTCGACCATGTCTCATATGTGCAAGAGGACAATCAACTTGCTGTTGGAATAAAAAATGTCAAAGACGATGAGTTTTGGGTCTCGGGGCATATTCCAGGTCGACCGATTTACCCTGGGGTTCTAATGATTGAAGCAGCTGCGCAGCTAAGCAGTATTTTGTATCACTTGAACGCTGATGGCGATCATTTCATGGGCTTTACTCGTTGCGACAATTGTTCATTCCGAGGGCAAGTGCTCCCAAACAATACGTTAGCAATTGTGTCAATCATCCGAAAATTTCAACGCCGTCGTTTTGTTTGTGATGCGCAGGGATATGTCGATGGCCAGTTTATGTTTGAAGCAAAAATCACTGGCATGATGATGTGATGGAACCCTACCCACTAACGTTTGAGCCATTACTAAAAGAGAAGGTTTGGGGTGGACGAGCGCTTGAACGATTTGGTAAACAAGTACCCGATGGAGTTTCCATTGGCGAATCTTGGGAACTTGCTGATTTACCTGCTTCCATTCCAGATGGAAAAAGCGTCATCGCAAATGGACCACTAGCAGGCAAACAACTTGATGAACAATTTCCCCTCCTAATCAAATTCCTTGATGCTAACGAGAACCTCTCTGTGCAGGTACACCCAAGTGACGCGTATGCAGCAAAGCATCCAGAAGCCCATCTAAAAAGCGAAGCGTGGATTATTCTCGACACAACCCCAAGCGGGTGTATCTATGTTGGCTTGAAGGATGGAACGACCGAGGATGATCTTCGCAATGCTATTGCAAACGACGCTGTGCCCGAATTATTAAATGCAATTAACGTCAAAAAAGGTGAATGCTATTACTTACCGAGTGGAACATGCCACGCACTTGGTGCGGGTGTACTTGTTGCCGAAGTGCAAACTCCAAGTGACACTACGTTTCGTGTTTGGGATTGGGGACGTTTGGGTAGAGAGATGCATGTTGAACAAGCGATGGAATGCATTGACTTCCAAGCACCTGCATTAACATTTAACAAACCAGAACCAATGCGAAGTGGCGATTTTTTAACAACGTTGTTTGTTACGACGCCCTTCTTTTCAATTGAACGCATTGAATCAACATCTGATACAACGCTAGATTTGATAGTCGATGAAACACCGGTTGTTCTTATGGTTGTCGAAGGAAACGCTCACATCGAGCATGATGTTCCCGCTGATGCCCCAGTTGGTACAACCATATTACTTCCAGTTGGCTTAACTAACGCAACGATTACTATGCCAAAAGGCACAGCAATTTTGCGCTTCGATTTGCCCGACAAAAACCGAATCGCATAAACTATCCCGCGGGTCGTTTATTAATTTGTTTAAGCTTGAATATCGAGTTGTTGCCCAGTAGCAATTCGAGTTGCTGCTTCAATGCAGTCAGCCGTTCTCGTATAGAGCTGAAGCGGTTGAGCATTAGTGACATCAATGCCATCAAATGTAACCTTTCCTGAAACCTGAGCCGCAACAAGTTGTTGCACTGGAGAAGCGACCGCTGCCTTTGCAACCTGCGTAGCTCGTTGCGCTCCGTACGCTTGCGCGACGGAAAATGGGATTGGTCCTTCAATGTTCATACTGTTAGATTACCTCACACTTCCAAACTTGCAACCCCCCCCAAGAAAAAACGATTGTTGCTCTTCCCGCAACAACCGATATTCTTGTTTTCGGAATGTAAAATTCCGAGGGCCGCCGCCCACCATTGGCGGCTAATAGACATCGACAGCTCCAACCCGCTCGCTTGAGCCGATAATACTTTTTTATAAAAACGCATAAAAAATATGATTAAACCACATTGAGTACAGTGGAGACTATTTGCTCGTCGGTGTGTCAGTGAGCCAAAGCAAAACAAGGAGTGTGAAGCAGGCGGGGCCAAGGCGCCCCGTCGATGGAACACGACGAAGTTATGCAAAGTCGAAACTAGCACCGCGAGTAAAGAGAATCACATCTGTGCTCAATAGCTTTTAGCCCACAAAACACGTTGTTTTGATGGCTTGCCAGTAAAGATGCATGTTCCTTCTTCGTCGTGCCCTTCGTTTGGAATACAACGAAGCGTCACTTTCAAATCGCCTTTGATCTCGTCCTCTACAGCAGGGTCGCCGCAGAAATGCGCGTACACAAAACCGCTGCCATCGCCCTCAAAGTGATTGTAAAAATCTTCTTTGGAATCAAATGTTTGAGTGGCTTCTTCTCTTCTAGCAAGAGCGCGGTCAAACAAACCTTGTTGCATCTCATCAAGAATATCCGTAACAGTTGCAATGAATTCTTCG
>JASMLY010000058.1 GCA_030748455.1 Phycisphaerales bacterium
TAAAATTTTCGCTACCCAAATCAAGGCAGGAACCCCGCAGTATGCCTTATACGGCTTTGCTGGCTACTACTTGACTTGGTTAGTTGGAAATTGGTGGTTTTATGCTCGGAAAAACGCCGAAATCAGCTGCTAAAAGCGGTATCATCCCCGTTTTCTAGCAGTCAGCGTATCTGACTTTACTGAGTAGTGGAGCTTTTATCTATGTCGCACAGCCATGCACCAAATGTCCAGCACCATTTTCGTGATATCTCACATCAGCATGATGCCGCGAAACTAGGAATCTGGTTGTTTCTTGCAACCGAGATCCTACTCTTTGGTGGGCTCTTTTGTGGCTACGCTGTATTTCGTGCAAACCATCCAGACCTTTTTGTTTGGGGCGAGCAGTTCTTAGATGAAACATATGGTGCTGCAAATACAGCAGTGCTTCTCATTAGTAGTTTGACAATGGCGATGGCAATTACGTATGTGCAACGAGAGAAGAGACGGATGGCTGTTTTGTCCCTTGCTGTGACATTTATCTGTGCCTGCACGTTTATGGCGATTAAGTCTGTCGAGTATGAGCATAAGTTCCACGACCACCTAGTGGGGGGAATCAGTTTTTACCAAGTATCTGATCATGATGGAGGCAGTGGCTCGGGTGGGGGAGCAGTTGCTGCTGTTGGTGATGTTGCCAAGGGTAAAAAATTGTGGGATTCCACTTGTCGCTCTTGTCACGGTGTGATCGGGGAAGGCGTTGTCGGACAGGGTGTCCCACTCGATGATAATTCGTATGTGCTAGATCATACTGATGGAGAACTTGTTGATTTTATTATGGTGGGGCGAGCGGCAAATGCGCCCGATAGTGTATTGCAATTACAAATGCCACCAAAGGGTGGGAACCCAATGCTCAAAGAAGCCGACATCCTTGATGTCGTGACGTACATTCGTACATGGCAAATAGAAAAGACCTCAACAGAAGAGGATGTTGAAGAAGTAGCTGAAGAATCTGCAGTCGTAGAGGAAGTTGTCGTGACCCCTGCTGTTGAAGTGGAAGAGGAACCATTTTTATCTTCATTGCCTCGATCAACTGTCCCAGAAGCAATGGCAGCGCCAACAGGTTTGGCACCTGAGAGTGCATCAGAAGCACAACGAATGGCAGTGTATAAACCTGCAGTTCCACAATTAGATGAGAATCGCCCAGCAAATGCACACCTCTTCTTTGGTTTGTATTTCCTGATGACTGGTTTGCACGGTATCCACGTGATTGTTGGGATGCTCGTTCTTGTTTGGCTCATGTGGCGATTACAGCGCGGTGATTTCAACAAGGATTACTATGCACCTGTAGAGTGTGGTGGTCTGTACTGGCACATCGTCGATGTGATTTGGATTTTCCTCTTCCCACTCTGGTACTTGATCGCTTGAGTACGTTGTCTAAGTCAACCGCGGGGGTGATGTTTGCTATCGGTTCGTACTTGTGGTGGGCATTTGCGACGCCAATCTATTTCAAAATTTACAAACAGATCCCTGTTGTCGAGTTAGTCATTTGGCGAGTTATCTCAGGATTGCCAATTCTTCTTTTGTTGTTATTCGCTCGCAAGAGGCTTGGTGCGTGCTTCAAAGCGCTTCGTCACAAAAAAACGTGCTTGCTCCTCCTTGCCTCTACAGTGTTTATCTCAATCAACTGGATCGTTTTTGTGATCTCGGTCGTGACGGACAGGCTTTTAGACAGCAGCCTTGGGTATTACATCAATCCACTCGTGAGTGTTGCGTTCGGTTTTTTGTTTTTAGGCGAACGCTTGCGTACATTACAAGTTATGGCAGTGTGTATTGCTTTTGCTAGCGTGGTCTACCTTACTTTTTCAATTGGGGCTTTGCCTTGGATCTCGATCACCTTACCCTGTACTTTTGGTCTGTATGGCCTGATGAGAAAAATAATGCGTGTTGGCTCCATTGAAGGGCTCACAGTTGAGATGACATTCACACTTCCAATTTGTTTGATTTTGCAATGGTGGTTGATCTCAACCGATCAATCAGAACTTGTCTCTGGTAATTGGTACATCATAATTGGGTTACTTTTAGGGGGATTTGTCACGATTGTTCCACTTTTGTTATTCGCAAGCGGTGCGATTCGATTGCAACTCTCCTCGATGGGGATTTTGCAATACATCGCCCCATCAGGTCAACTCCTGCTCGCGACGTTTGTGTTCCACGAATCGTTCGGTCTAACCCAAGCAATCGTCTTTGGCTTGATTTGGACCGCGGTCATTCTCTACTCATACGACGCGTGGCGATCTTCATCCGTACCCGTCGAACCTACCCTAGAATAAAAATTCACCGGCGGTGTGTTAATCGTAGATGAGTGCCGCGGTTGGTAGGTCATCATCGCAATGATCTTCATCGTCATCAGGAAGATCGCCATCGAAGGGAGCATGGTGGGATTCGCCGTTGCCTTGAATCAGGTGGCATACGAGGGCGCCATCGATCTGTCCATTGTTGAATTGGATGCTCGCTCTTGGTGCAAGAATCGTTCCTTTCCAGCCAATGCCGTTCATTTGCACAGTGCTTGAATTCGGAAAATTCCAAAGAACATCAGTTGCATCGCATCCATTGAGAACTGGCTGAAAATAATTCAGTTGCATTGTGTTGTGCCCAACATTGATAAGTACAGTCGATCCTTGCGGAACTGTAATAGACATGCCCCATAGCGGAGAGAGTTCGTTTTGGGTGAGGTAAAAAACATTCAGATCTGGATCACTTCCAACCATCGTAAGTTGTCCCCACGAATTGGTCGCACTGCCATTTGCTTGCTCAGTGAATAGTGCATCTGAAAGTTCCTGAAGTTCTTCTTCTGCATCATCAAAATCGATAGAGATGCTCTCCCCAACACTTCCGTTTGGCGTTCCTAC
>JASMLY010000059.1 GCA_030748455.1 Phycisphaerales bacterium
TGCATATTCGTGAGATTCAGAAATGGTAAAGGAACGTTCTATGAGTTTTTCAATCGCCTCCTCGCGAGTTCTACTTCCGCGAATGAGAGCGATGACTTCATCGATATCACAGACTGCATATATCAATCCCTCAAGCTTATGCGCGGCCTTCCGAGCTTCGCGAAGTAGATGTTCAGTTCTTCTTCTGATGACCTCTTGGCGGTGTCCTACCCAACAATCAATCAGTGCACGAAGAGGGAGCGTTTGGGGTCGGTTGTTGACAAGAGCAATATTGATGACAGAAACCGTTGATTGCAACGGTGTGTATTGATACAACTGTCGCTCAACAACTTGTGGGTCTGCTCCACGTTTTAAGTAGACAACAATTCGAGTTCGCCATTTTTTACCAGAGAAGTTTTTAATGTCAGAGATGTCGTTAATTTTCCCTGACTTGGCGCATTCAACAATCTTTTCAATCAAGTTGTTCTGGACAATTTGATAGGGGATCTCGTCGATGACAATGGCTTGTCGGTTTCCTATTTCTTCATAATGAACGCGCCCTCTGACTTTGAATCGACTTCGTCCTGAAGCGTACGCGTCCATAACTCCACGTTTTCCAACGACGACGCCACCAGTTGGAAAATCGGGTCCGGGAACAATTTCGAGAAGTTCTTGAAGAGAAAGATTCGGGTTATCAATCGTGGCGATAATCGCATCGCAAATTTCACCAACATTGTGCGGCGGCATCGAACAAGCCATACCAACAGCAATGCCGTTAGAACCGTTCACAAGTAAATTAGGGAATCGACCTGGTAGGACGGTCGGTTCCATTTTTGTTTCGTCGTAGTTGGGTTTGAAATCAACTGTACCAAGCTTGATGTCGGCAAGCATTTCAACTGCAGCTGCAGTCATTTTTGCCTCTGTGTATCGCATCGCAGCTGGTGGATCACCATCGATCGAACCAAAGTTGCCTTGTTTGTCGACAAGCATTGTTCGCATCTTCCAATTTTGACCCATGTTGACCAACGTTGGATAGATGACCGATTCGCCGTGTGGGTGATAATTACCAGATGTGTCACCAGCGATCTTTGCACACTTTCGGTGTTTTCTACCCGGCGTTAAATTGAGATCATTCATCGCAACGAGGATTCGCCGTTGTGATGGTTTTAGTCCGTCACGAACATCTGGTAACGCTCGGTCCATAATCGTTGACATGGCATACGTTAAATAACTGTCATGTAACTCTCGTTCGATGAGTTGTTCAACAACGTTCCCCAAGTTTGATGGAACCGTTTCTGCGTCGTTATTTTCAGGTTGTTTTGGTGTCTCGCTCATTGCCTGTGGAAGTGGCGTATTGTACCTGAAAACACAGCAGATCGCGTCGGGTGAAGCCTTCTAGCAATCGCTATTTTTTGCGTGTAGGAGCAGTAAAAATTCAGAATTTCCACTCCCTTTTTTGCTCGATTTTTTACCGCGGATTGGAGACCTTGTTTCAGCGATAATGTCGAGACCTAATGCAGCGATTTCACTTCGAATTCTGTGTAAAACGCGATCAATAATTTCTTCTGATAGACCCTCCCCGACCGATTCTGTGTTTTTTTCTTCTTCGGTAAGTTCGTAATGAGGCTTAACGAGTGTCACGATGTGCCCGCCTTGTAACCACTGTAATGCGGCAGGAAGGGCAAGTGTTTGTTTGGTCCAACCAAGGTCAACGACTGCAAGATCAACAGTTTCATTTGGCACATGGTGCAGTGCATTAGTTCGTTCTAACGTGGTGACTCGCGGGTCGCTTCGAAGTTTCCATGCGAGCGTGCCATATCCTGTGTCAACCGCGTACACAAGAGAAGCACCACGTTGTAGTAGGCAGTCTGTGAATCCACCAACATTACAGCCCAAATCAACACACGTTAGGTTTGAAACATCTAATTGGAACACGTCGAGTGCGTGCGAAAGTTTCATACCTGCTCGAGAAACGAAGGGATGTTCAGATGCCAACGATTGCGATTCCTGCATTGTTCGCGGCATCGATTACCGCAAGTTTGTCTAAAAGGATGACGCTCTTTGAGCCAAGTGCGATACAACCACACCCTGCATCTGAGCATTGGGTAATCGTGTCAACACCAACCGAAGGAACATCTGCACGCATGTCATGGTCAGATGCAGCAGTTTTCAGTAATGTCCAACCCTTTTTTTTGCACAATGCACCCGCCCTTTGGATGAGTGATGCGGTTCCCTCAATCGCTTCAACACCGAGAACATCACCTTCTCGGACAGCGATCGATTGTCCGATGTGTAACTCGACAGTTCTTGTAAGAAGAGGCCAGCCAAAGGCAATGTCATGAGTTTGCTGGGCTGTTGGTTCAACTCGGCCAATCGTTCCTTCGCTTGCAAGGTGTTCCTGAATGTGAGTCGTTGAATCGATGAGCGTTACTCCTGCGTGTTGTAGTTCATCTGCGATCGCTGCGAGTACTGTAGCGTCGCGGCGGTCATGCCGAAGGCGACGATACCACAACTTGAGCCCACGCACATCGGGCATCATGCGCAGAAGACGAAATGGATCATGCATGACTGTTTTGCCAACACCGCCCACCATGACAGCTTCATCGATGTTCCATTTTTTCAACATGCGAATCCAGCGTCCAATTTTGGCGATCCCTACGACTGCAAACTCATCACATACGTTTGGGAGTTCTTTGTCAAATTGATTTTTTAACCCAATACAGCAGACCCTAAAGCCCGCGTTTTTTGCACCACGCGCGACAAGGGAAGGAAGTGTTCCATTGCCAGCGATGATGCCTAAGGTTGGGTTCGGGATTGACACGCCTGCATTATCCATCATTCCCACCATGCATGGGGAGAATGTCGCATGGGGGAAGTTCTTCACTCTCGTGTTCCATAATGTGATTGAGCACTGTATCTGGGCAGGGATCAAGGAAGACAATGCCGCGTAGTGCTGGGCGGATAAACTGGTGTTCGATGCCATGCTCGAGTAAGTCGAGAAGCGGATCAAAATATCCCTGTACATTGACGATACCGATTGGTTTGGTGTGGTCTCCAAGCTGCCTGCCTACAAGGACTTCAAAAAACTCTTCATAGGTACCAATCCCACCAGGAAGAACGAGGTATCCATCGCCTTTCTCCATCATGATGGTGCGTCTTTCTTGCATAGTCTCCACAACGATCAGGTCATCACAAGCGTTGTTCGCTTGCTCGTGCTCGACAAGTTTGTGTGTGATGACACCTGTGACAAAGGCACCACCGTTGGCGGCTGAGGTAGCGACTTCACCCATCAACCCAATTCGACCACCTCCATAGACAAGTGAAAGCCCCCTCGAAGCCAACCCAGACCCAACCCGATCGGCTGCTAGGTGAAACTCGGGTTCAAGCTGCGTTGAGGAGGCACAATAGACCGTGAGAGATTTCATTCCTGTATTTTATGGTTCATCGTGCGTACCCGCATCACATTGCGACGAGTTGTACATCCGATAACCCACCACCTCTGAGCATACCTCTGTGCATACCTCTGTGCATACCTCTGAGCATACCTCTGTGCATACCTCTGTGTATACCTCTGAGCATACCTCTGTGCACACCTCTGTGTATACCTCTGAGCATTGCTCAGAGGTATGCTCAGAGCAAGGTGTGTGGGGAGATTGTGATGTGCCTCGTGTAGTGCACCCCTAGGCGAGTACCATAAGCATGTGATTCATGTTGTACTGATCCTGCTCTCTCTTGCGACAGTGCTCTCCTTTTGCATTACAGGGGCACTTTGCGCATTAGGAAAGAAAGCGGGTACATTCGATTCAGCCGGTGTATCGGGGCACGAAAAAGAGTTACGACAAGTTCCAAACATTGGCGGCATCGCGATCTGGTCCGTTTTGGTATTTCCTCTTATCGGTGGGCTTCTTTTGCTAAAGGTCGCACCCGAAGCTCTGACAACAGTGCTAGTAGACCTTTCTCCTTGGACAGCACAATTGACCGAGAGTACTCCACTGGCAACCGCATTTGTTCTGTGCGTAACAGCGTTACACTTCATGGGCCTGATCGATGATCGCAAGCCCTTGGGTGTGCTCCCTAAGACAATTGTTGAAATTGCTTGTGCGAGCACACTCGTTCTTTGGTTCGATGTTCGAATGCTTGAAGTGCTTGATGTCTGGTTTGGCACCGGTTCAATCTTGAGTATCACCCTGACTATTTGTTGGATATTAGTTCTAACAAACGCATTGAATTACCTTGACAATATGGATGGAATTACAGCCGGGATCACCGTTGTATCTGCTGGGTTGTTTATGATCACTGCACTGCAAGGATCACAGTGGTTTGTCGGAGCAACTCTTGGTTTGCTTGTCGGCGGATGCTTAGGTTTTTTATGGTGGAACAAACCTAAGGCAAAGATATTTATGGGTGATGGTGGGTCGCTTGTCATTGGGTTCTCCCTAGCTGTTTTAGTGACGCGAGTGACGTGGTACGACCCTACCTCATCGTCGGGGATCGGCACAGCTTGGTATGGAGTGCTCATGCCAATTTTTGTTCTCGCATTACCGCTGTATGATTTTATTACCGTTACTTCGCTCAGAGTTTTACAAGGAAAAAGCCCTTTTAAAGGAGACCAACAACATTTTTCCCACCGCCTGTCTCAACAAGGTTTGAGCGGCGTGCGTGTGTTACTTATTCTGATGTCAATCAGCTTGCTGACAGGGATAGCGGGATATCTCTTAGGTCGATCGAACACGACGCAAGCGGTGTTGCTCACAGCATTCGTTGCCACTGTACTTTTAATCGTTGCCTATATTGATTTCTCGGGGCGGAAGGGGGAAGGAAAGTCATGAGGGCATTTGTTTCAACTATGAAAACCACCGCAATTGTTTGCATTTGTATCATTGCTTTGGCACGTTGTCTCATTCTGCATTCACTCAACCCCTACTTTGATTTACACCCACTTGTAACAGGGGAACTTTCAACCGGAGTTCTTGGACCAGGCACTTCTGTTTTGTTGGACGCGATTGTTCTTGCTTGTTGTTCAGTTGCGCTTTTGGGTGAAGTGATCCAAGGAAGAAAATTACACAGCGGTTTGCTGTGTTTAGTACTCTTGCCGATCATCCTAATTTGGTACCAAGGAAGAATTGATCCGATGCAATTTGTCCATGGATCATCTTGGCTTGCAGCACTTCTTGCATGTGTCACTCTTGCACATGTAGGCAGAGAAAAGGCCACCTCGATTCTTGTTGGATCACTGTTCCTTCTTCTTACGTTTCCGCTTCTCATACATGCAGCTCTTGCCTATGGGGAACACACGCAAATTGTTCAATACTTCGAACAAAATACGGCTGATGTGCTTGCGATGAATGGCATTCAGGCTCAGACACCTGCCGCAGCAGTATTTGAAGAGAGAATCCGTTCGTATGGGCCGATGGGTTGGTTTTCAACACCCAATGTGTTTGGCAGTATTCTTGTTAGCCTAGGCGTTGTTTGGATTTTTGTCTCATTTTATTTTCGAGATACCAAGAGAACCATTCATCTTCTCTCAGCGATTGTTGCCTTCCTCTGCTTTATTGCAGCAAGTTCAACGATGTCAAAAGCTGTTGTCGTCCTTGTTGTGTTTTCGCTCGGAATCGGTTGGTGTGTCGTACACCCAAAAACATCAACATTTTTCAAGCGCTATGGTGGCTGGACTGCGATCACATTGATGCTAGGCACTACATATGCCGTTTTCATACGAGGATACCTTGATGAAACAATACTCTCAGAACGAAGCCTCCTCGTACGCAAAGAATATTTTGTTGGCGGATTAGAAATTGCTTTGAAGAACTTGTTCCTAGGCGTCGGACCGAGCAACATCCAAGACGCATGGCTATCTGTTCGCCCAGAAACAGCAACCGAAGCGATCAAATCGACACACAACATTGCGATTGATTGGTTTGCAGCGTACGGGCTACTAGCAGTTTGTTGGATGATCGTATTGTTCAATATGGTTTGGAGAACAGGGACACGATTGTTTGTTTCTGATGTTTCAAACAAACAAACCCTTCGTGCTGCTGGCTTCTCGATCGCCGCAATTGTTCTCATCGTAGACGCACAAATTGATCTTCCCATGTTTGACCTTGGTTCCACACTTTTTGTTTTTTGTATGCTCGGTCTTGCGAGTTCCCTACCAACAAATACGGTTCGGTGCAGTCCTGTACATCTTGTTGTTGCAATGGTTCCTTTTCTAGCAGCGCTTTTGATTGTATCTGCAGGGTATGCACCCCTTGCGCACGATGAATCACTGCAAAAAACAGCAGCAATAGAACTCATTGCAGGAGAACCACCCGAAGTTGTTGCTACAAAATTATCAAAAGAGAGCGTGACAACGCCATCAAAAATCATCGCAGCAAAACTATTTGTAACGGCAGAACAAAATGACAAAGCGCATGAGGCACTTTCTAGCGTAGTTCCATCTGCCTCTGTTTGGTCATTGAGAGCGAGGTCCGCACCAACGACTCGCGATGCACTTCACGCCTCGAAACAATTGATTCTTATAGATCAAAACGGACTTACGTCTCCATTGATCCACGCCGATTTGCTTTGGCAATCGGATGATACAACAGGTGCCAAGCAGTACTACCAACTTGTTTTGAGTAGGAACGAGGTGTACAAAGAGGTTGATCGGACAAGAGCATTGTCAGAAGCAGAAGTTACGCGAATTACGGACCGTGTTGAGACCCCGTAACAGCCTCAAGAATTTGGTCGACTGTGTAGAAATCGCCTCGGAATACTTCATTACCATCAGACCCAAGAATAATCAGCAGGGGAATACGTACTCCGCCTACTTCATCTAAAAGGGCATTTCCAGAAACGTTGTTCCCTGTAAGGTCGATTTTTATTGGAGTTACATGGCCGCTCTCGAACGCTTGGACAACACGTGGTGAGTAGAGCACTGTGGATTCAAGCAGTTTGCAGTTTAAGCACCATTCAGCTGTAAATTCAAGCACAACCGTATCGCCATCAGCGAGCGAGTCTTGGAGTAATTCAGGGGTGTAGTATCTCCAATCGATTGGTCCCTTATCAGTAAGTCTGTTACCTACCACGATCGATCCAAGAAACATTATGGCACCAAGCCCTACAAAAATAATTCTCATTCCATTTCGTGTAGTGATTCTCAATGTTCGCCACGCAAGCCACAGGCCAGCGGCTGCGACACAAATCGCAACAGCCCAAAGATAGATTCGAGTGGGAGGAGCACCCTCTTGTTGGAACACACCGCTGAGTCCAACACCTAAAAAATAAGCAGCAGCAGCTAGCATAAGTAATCCCATTACTTGTTTAATAACTTCACTCGCTGGACCAGCCTTTGGCATTTTGTCTACAAGATGTGGGAAGGCTGCAAGTACGAGATATGGAACAGCCATGCCGAATCCAATCGCTCCAAACACAGTCAACGTCCAAATCGCAGACTGCGTCGTTGCCCATGCAGCAGCAGCGCCCATGAATGGTGCAGTGCAGGGAGTTGAAAGGACCGCCGTCATGATTCCAAACAAAAAAGAACCGACAAAAGAATCATGCTTTGGGTTAAACGTATAGACAAAATTTGGGAGTTGGATCGAAAACAGCCCGCCCATCCCAATTGCCATAACTCCAATAAATACCCCGAGGCCGATCGTGAATGCTGGATATTGGAACAGTTGGTTGATTGCAGTAAATCCACTAAACACAGCAATGGCACTACCGAGTGCTACCCAGAGTGCCATAACGCCTAACATCATCCAAATACCTAGGATAAACGTGGTTTTTCTATTTCCTGCACTTCGACTAAGCCCCATGATTTTCAGCGGGATCACAGGTAACACGCAAGGGGTCAAGTTCAAAAGAAATCCACCTACCATCGCAACAAGAATGAGCAAGATCATTCCAAATGGTCCCTCTGGGTCAAGACTAAACTGCATTCCAAACAGGTCAAATGCAATAGTTTCAGTTGGTTGCACAGTGCCTGCATGAATTGTTGCAAAGATCGAGCTGTCAAACTGATCAAAGAGTGTGGACGTTGTGTCGCTTGAGTACTCAGTAGTTGACACAATGTCTATCGTGACTTCAATCCCGTATTCATCCCAGCGAGATCCCTGACCCTCCATTGGTGTTGGTGCGACGCAAGTTGTCTCATCACACGCTTGAAACACTGCTCGTACCTTGAGGTTTGCAGTTCCTACATTCGCGTCTGGCGAAACGGTGACAGGGACATACGCAATCGCTTTCTCGGCGAACACTGCATACTCAACCGGTTCTCCTACAAACCCAACCTCTACAGCAACGGGCGTTGGCCATTGAATAAAATCGTCGTGAACAATGAGAGGGGAGTCTTCAGCGGTTTCGATCAGTATTTTTGTTGCGTAATAATCTTCCGCATCGCCAAGTGCTTTTGGAACAATCGGATCATTTGTATGGGTGTGCCAATGTTCCTTATGATCAAGTACGATCGCGAGGATCACATCGCTGCCCGCAACAACTTCAGTTGGCTCCACGACAACAGAAACGTGAACTTGATCTCTAGAATCGTGAAATACTCCGGGCTGTCCGATTGCAGAATTGCCAAAAAACAGGGTTGCCAAGGCAAAAAACATAGATATTTGAAACTTCATAGGTATTGGACAATGTAACGAGTTCACGGAGGGTTTGCTGCGTCTGAGGTTGCTTTTAGAGCCCTAGCACCGTACCCTATACGGTTTGGTTCACATTGTCTGTGAACCGTTTGACCCGTAAAGGAGCACGGTAATGATCCAAGGTGGATCCTTACATTTTTCTTCCCGCCATGGCTGCTAATCGCAGTCATCTTGTGGCCTCGAGCCGTTCGCTTGCAGGAGTTATTTCCTGTGTTGAGGATTTGGTCGTGTATTGAGTTTTGCTTCTACTCACGCACTGTAACAACATGTTTGTTGTTACCCACGACCTCACGGTTGTTTGGCCACGGGTTCCGCTCTGCGAACCGTGGCATTTTTTATGGCATTTGCCGACATCTCAATAATTCAACAACTCCATACAAAGGTTAAGAATCATGAACTCAGAAACATTAGAACTCATCAAATCAATTGCGGCACAACGAAAAATAGAAGTGTCCACGATTATTTCTGACCTCGAACAAGCGATGGTCAGCGCTGCAAGAAGACACTTTGGTTCGCTCGACACTGAAGAGTTCTCCTGTAACATGGATCCACTCTCTGGTGAAATTAACATTTGGCGACATCTGCCAGAGGGTGCAGTTGAGATTCCCCTTGCAGATCTTGGACGCATTCCTGCACAAACAGCAAAACAAGTCATGATTCAACGGTTCAGAGAAGATGAACGGTCTGGGATTTTTGATGAATACATCGACAAGGTCGGCGAGATATTGGCAGGGTCTTGCAGCCGATATGAAGGTGGTTCATTGATTGTTCAACTTGACAAATCGGGTCGCGTTGAGGGTTTCATGCCTCGATCAGAACAAATACCTGGTGAACAATTTAATGCGGGAGATCGCATCCGTTGTTACGTGATCGATGTACGTGATACTGGAAGTCAAGTAAAAATTGTGTTATCTCGGAGCCACGCTGAGTTTATTCGGAAGCTCTTCGAAACAGAGGTTCCAGAAGTACACGAACACGTTATTGAAATTCGCGCGATGTCTCGTGAGCCCGGCTTCCGAACTAAAATTGCTGTGACATCAAACGATTCTAAGATCGATCCTGTTGGTGCGTGTGTTGGTGTACGCGGAAGTCGAATCCGAAACATTGTTGAGGAACTCGGTGGCGAAAAAATCGACATTGTTCGGTGGAATGAATCAAGCCAAGTTCTCATATCGAACGCGCTCAAACCCGCAGAAGTAGAAGATGTAAGCCTTTGTTTTGAACTTGGAAGAGCAACAATCGTTGTCCGTGATGATCAACTTTCGCTTGCAATTGGCCGTCGAGGTCAAAATGTCCGTCTTGCTGCAAGATTAACTGGGTGGGATATCGATATTCTTACACCTGATGAGTACACCAAAGGTCTTGAAACGCTATGGGATGCATTGAAGGAAATTGAAGGTGTAACTGAAGAAATGCTTGATCGAATGGCAGCGATGGGCATGATTAGTGTCTTTGACGTCGAAGAAATTGGCCGCAATGTGATGGTGACGGATTTGGAGATTGAAGAGAAAGTTGCAGATCGTTGCGTTGAAGCCGCAATTGTGAAGGCGAAGCAAGTCACAACTGAACGCGAAGCTGAAAAAGCAGCTGAAGAGGCGAAGGCTCTTGAAGAAGAAGCCGCAGCAGCAGCAGTCCTCGATGGTGAAGTTGATGAAGACGCAGAAGCAGCAGCCGACTCGATTCTTGGGTTTGGGGATGACTCGGCTTCAGATGCAGAAGACATACCTACGAACAGTGAGAGTTCTGCAGCAACAGTCGCTGCCGATTCCGAACAAGAGGAACAAACAGATACGCAAGCATAACGCTAGTCGCGTACGGAGAATTAGCTTTGGCAAAAAAAGCAATAATAAGAGTTCATCATCTCGCGAAAGAACTTGGAGTGAATTCCAAAGATATCGTGAAGAAATGTACCGACGAAGGTGTTCCAAACATTACGAATCATCAATCTTCGGTTTCTGCCGGTCTATCCGCAACCATCAAAGAGTGGTTTAGTGACGCAGGTGGAGATTCATCATCAGCAATTGAGACAAGCACGAAGGTTGATGTTCAAAAAGCGAGAGCCAAAGCAAAGAAAACGACTCGCAAGAAGAAAGCAACAAAGAAAGCTACTGCTACGAGCGCTGATGCGACAAGTACAAAGAAGAAAGTTAAGAAGAAAACGAAGTCGAACGTTGATAAGCCCGAGGAAGTAAAACCAGTAGGTCGAAAAATGGACACGCCTGTCAAAGCGAAAATGGCTGGGCCTCGCGTGATCCGAGTCGAAGAACCAGAGCCAGAACCAGCTCCACGCCCAAAAAGACGACCACCTGCACAACAATCATCTCCTGGGGGTGGCGGTGTTCGGGTACCACGTGGAGGCTCTGGAGAAATGCCACCACAAACAGGCCGCCCAGATACAAGACGAAACAAGCGACGTGGCGCAAGCCACCAAACAGACAAAACGAATCGCAATCAACCGCAGCAAAACCGTAATGACAGCAATTGGCGCCAACAAGATTTGCTCGAACGGGAAAATAGATTGCGACGAAGTGGTGGATTTTTTAGGCAAGCTCGAAGAGATAAACAAAAACGTTCTAGCAAACAAGTTGTTCACGCAAAAACACTTGCACAAACTGGTGGAAAGGTTTCTGTTACAGAACCAATTTCCATCAAGGAACTTTCAGCTACAACGGGTGTTAAGGCAAATGAGATTCTTAAAAAACTCATGCTTGATGGCACGATGGCGACTGTCAATGACAACCTTGAGGCTGATAAAGCAATTGAGATGATGATGGAGTGGGGCATTGAACTTGAAGTTGTTGAAGCTAAAACCGAAGTGGATAAAATTGAAGAGACCTTCACAGATCGTGCAATTGTTGATCAGCAACCATGTGCTCCTGTAGTCACGATTCTTGGTCACGTTGACCATGGCAAAACTTCGTTACTTGACAGAATTCGAAACGCGAACGTAGCAGATGGCGAAGCGGGCGGAATCACACAAGCAACGAGTGCATTTCGTGTCCCAGTTACAGCGGGTGAAGGGGAACGGATGGTGACCTTTATCGATACACCTGGTCACGAGGCATTTACAGAAATGCGGGCACGGGGTGCAAAGGTGACAGATATTGTTGTTCTCGTGATTGCAGCAGATGACGGTGTGATGCCACAATCAATTGAGTCGATTGCTCATGCCAAAGCTGCTGGTGTACCAATTGTTGTTGCACTGAACAAAATCGATAAACCAGAAGCGACGGACGAAAATATCCAACGAATCCTCGGGCAACTTGCTGAGCATGAACTTAATCCTGTGGATTGGGGTGGTGACACAGAAGTGATCCGAACAAGTGCAATCAAAAATGAAGGTATCCAAGATCTCTTAGATATTTTAGATTACCAAGCAGAATTACTCGACTTGAAAGCAGATTTCGGAGGTCCAGCTGAAGGCACTGTGATCGAAGCACATCTAGCAGAAGGACAAGGTCCTGTGGCGAGCATTTTGGTCCAGCAAGGTCACCTTCAGAAGGGTGATTTCATTGTTGCGGGTCGTGGATACGGGCGCTTACGTTCACTCACAAACGATCACGGCAAGCAGGTTGCTGACGCTACGCCTTCGATGCCGATGACCATTTCTGGTTTAAGTGAAGTTCCAGATGCCGGTGACAAGTTCTACATTGTGAAATCACAGAAAGAAGCCGAAGCAGCAGCGAAAGAACGGGCTGAAGTAGAACGGCAAAAGGAACTAACTCGAGACAAAGTCACACTTGACAATATTTTTGATCAAATGAAGTCTGCGAATATCCGTGAACTTCCAGTCATTATTAAAGGGGATGTTCAGGGTTCAATCGAGACCCTTCGAGCCACGATTTCAAAAATCGGGAACGACGAAGCTGCGATCGCAGTGAAGTATGCTGCGGTTGGTGGGATTAATGAATCTGACGTTAATCTTGCAGAAACTTGCGGGGGCATCATTGTGGGTTTCAATGCAACGAGTACTTCCAAATCGAGGCGTCTCGCGGAGCAGAAGGGCGTTGAAATTCGATATTACGACGTGATTTATGACTTGACTGACGATCTTACGAAAGCATTGCAAGGATTGCTCGATCCTGAGATTAAACTTGAAGTTATTGGGCACGCAGAGGTTCGAGATGTCTTTAAGATTTCGAAAGTAGGGATGATCGCTGGCTGCTACGTCACTGATGGAAAGGTTGAACGCAACCAACAGATTCGTGTAACTAGAGATGGCATCGTTATCGAATCGGATCGCAGGCTTGAACAGCTCAAACGATTCAAAGATGATGCAAAAGAAGTTAAATCTGGACAAGAGTGTGGTATGAAGATTAATGGATACGACGACATAAAGGTTGGTGATGTTATCGAATGTTATAGAACACTCGAGGTTGAACGGACTCTTTAAGACTTACACGTGATGACGCAACGAACCGAACAAGTCGCAGCGACTTTAAAACGAGCAATACAAGACGTGATTGTTCGTGGATTGTCCGATCCACGGATCAAAGGTTTGATTACAGTTACGAGGATTGATGTCTCACCAGATCTTGCAGATGCAACTGTGTTTTGCACAATAACTCCCAGCGAACACGAGGAACTTTCCCTGCACGGGCTTAGTTCTGCTTCGAGGTGGGTTCGTCGAAAAGCTGCCGACCATATTCGAATACGCCGAATGCCAAAGTTGCATTTTAAACTAGATAAAAAATTACGCCGTGAACAAGATGTCATGGCGAGCATTGAGCAGGCTCGAATCGAGGATGAGAAACGAGCCAAAAAATACAATACGGAAGGGTAATCCATTGAAGAACTCAACTGAGTATGCCAAGAAATTCAAATCATTTTGTAGAAAGTTGCCAACATCGAATGCAGAGCCCCACTCAGATGGCCCTGTAGCAGAGATGATTTATTCCCAATTGTTGTGGAATGCGACTGTGAAACAAGCGGACAACGCCTACAAAAAACTTATGAATGCATGTATCGATCTCAACGATCTACGGATGAATACTCCACAAGAGACTATTGAAGTTATTGGTGTTTCATACCCACGCGCAGAAGATCGTTCTAGAAGATTGCGAGCCTTGTTGCGTGCAATTTATCTACGAGAACACGATGTAAAACTCGACACTCTAGAAGATGCGAACAAAACTGAAATAAAAGAATATTTCCAAACCTTAGAGGGAGTTTCCCACTTTGTTTCGGCTCGGGTCCTTTCACTTTGTTTTGGTATTTCAGCATTTCCAATTGACGATCGAACCCACGGCGCACTTATTAATGAGGGTGTGTTACACGAAGACGTACATCTTGATGAAGCAGCTTCCTGGCTATCGAGGCAAGTGAAAGTAAAAGACGTGAGCAGGGTACACGGTGGTTTGCATGCCTGGATTGAATCCCGACCTGCACCAAAGAAGAAAACTTCTAAGAATACAACGAAGAAGAAAACTTCTAAGAAGGCAACTAAGAAAAAGGTTGCAAAGAAAAAAATCACAAAGAAGAAAACCAAAAAAACAACGAAAAAATCCCCCGCAAAAAAAATTGCTAAGAAAAAAGTTACGAAGAAAAAAACAACGAAAAAGAAGACCCCTAAGAAGTGATCAAGTTCTTTCTTTTTGTTGTGCCCGTATTTGTGTTGTGCAGTGTTGCCCAACCACAGTTCGATGGCATCAACGAGCGATTGCAGCAGTTTTGTGATCCACTCAACGACGGCGTTCCTCAACGATCAACGCGAGAAGCTGCGAGGGCATACGTCACAGGGCGAGACCTCGCGGCGTCGAACCACCATAGGGAAGCAATCTCCTACTATCTACAAGCAGCAGAGCTAGACGGTACAGCCCCCGCTCCATGGGCAGCGATGGCAGAATCACTCGATCAACTCGAACGACCTGAAGCTGCATTTAAGGCTTGGAGTGAAACACTCAAACGAGACCCAAAGAATGCAAAAGCGCTCTTTGTTGTCGGTCTAGACTGTGCAATGAACGGCGCGTTTGAAACTGCTGTAAATCTGCTTTCATGCCTCAGACTTCAGGGTGTGAAAAATACACCAACAAACAGATTGCTGCTTGATGTTGCTCTTGCTTCTTCATTAGATAAAACTGGGTATACCGAGTTAAGCGAATTAATTTTGTCTAAAGAGAACGAGTACATCGAAGCTTCATTTACTGAGTTAATGCATGGCAACGAACCCGTCTGGCTTAGCGTATTGCAACAACTCATCGACGTGGGTGCTCCTCGAGTCGCACTTACTATGGCTTCAAAGGCAGCCCCAAAACTTGATAAACAACGGCAAGCAGCAATCCTCAGTGCTATGCCCATCATTGAAACTGCTGCAGGTGGAGATGGATCAGTAACTCTTGCAACATATACGCTCGTTGGGCAGAATGATTTGATTCCGTTACGGCCAAAGTGGTTTGAGCCTGTTCCGCTCTCTGTTGCATTATCTACAGCAGCCCAATCCATGTCTGAGGTTGGCGGACTCGAAGGTGCGATACTCTTATACAAAGCATCCATTGCATTCGATGATTCCGATGTCGTTGCACTGAATAATTTGGCTTGGACACTATTGCAGTTTGAGGGTATCACTCCTGAAGCAGTTTCGTTCGCAGAAAAAGCGTACGATCTTGATTCGAACGCAAGTTTTATTCAGGACACACTTGGGTATATCAAACTGTTGGAGGGATCATCGAACGAAGCGATCGATTTGTTTATCAGGGCGTTGAACAACTCAAATGGTGACCCGCAAATTATGGATCACCTTGGTGATGCGTACTGGCAATCTCACCAACGTCGCGATGCAATTGAAGCGTGGCAACGAGCATACTCTACGTTACGATCTCCACAGTATTATCAAGCAATCATCGAGGGATACCAAAGTATGATCTATTCAATCTGGGGAGTTGCAATCGCCACACCTGAGGCGTTGTATGATTTAGAGATTGGCAGCATTGTTCGTAGGCTGCAAGAGAAATTAGTAGCAGTTCAAGAAGGCAAAGACCCTTTTGAGCCAAAGAATGGAGCAAACTAATCATGGCTGGTCATAGCAAATGGGCAAATATCAAACACCGAAAAGCAAGACAAGATGCAGTCAAGGGAAAGGCTTGGTCCAAGTGCAGCCGTGCAATTATGGTTGCTGTGAAAAATGCAGGTCCAGATCCTGAAACAAATCTTACACTTCGTTATGCAATCGAAGATGCCAAAGCAGTGAATATGGCAAAGGATACGATTGAAAAAGCGATCAAAAAAGCGAGTGGCGAAGGCTCTGAAGGCGTGACGTATGAGGAAGTTCGGTATGAAGGCTATGGGCCAAGTGGTGTTGCGATCATCATTGACGTTCTAACAGATAATGTAAATCGAACAGCTCCGGAGATGCGCAAACTTTTTGAAAAGGGAAACGGAAATCTAGCAAAACCAGGTTCTGTAGCTTTTGGGTTTACGAGCAAAGGTGTGATCCTAATCGAAGCAGAAAAGACTACCGAAGAAACGTTAATGGATGTCGCCCTCGAAGCGGGTGCTGATGATATCGAGCAAACCGAAAGCGGTTGGGAAGTTACTTGTGAACCCGCTCAATTACTGACTCTTCGTCAAGCACTTGAGGAATCAGAGATCGAAGTCATGACCGCAGAGGTGACGATGGTTCCATCGACGACTGTCGCGTGTGAGGTTGAGTTAGGGGGGAAAATTCTTCGCTTAATCGATTCGTTTGAAGAACATGACGATGTACAAAACGTGTACACCAATGCGGATATCCCCGAAGAGGTAATGGAGGAATGATTCGACTTGTTATATCTGTACTGTTCCTACTCCTGTTTGGTTGCAGTACATCTGTTACACATACGTTTCCTGCTGTAGATCGCGACCAACTATGGACAGCGATGGTTGCCACCGCAGGTGCTCCGGAATACAACTCTGCCGATATACACTCGAGGTGGATCGTTGTAGACAACGAAGTTAAAACTAATTCAGAGCGAGGGATGATCGAGGTCCGCAGGACACTTTCTAGGATAGTACAACGACCGAGAGAACAAGCGCAAAAGGATCGGCGAACGACCCAATTTTCAGTACAACTTTTACCGGTTGAACCGCCAACGGTCGAGTTTGTGAGTCAAGGATATTCATTCACACCTGTGCGTGATGCACATGAAGCTGAACATTATTTTTCAGCACTTGATGATATGTTGATTCCAATACATAACGAATCACCGAATTAGATTGTTACTCTTCCCCCTAATAAAACGAAGCCAACTAGATCTAGTTGGCTTCGTATCGATTTAACCTGCTTCAGCACGAGGGTGTGCCTTGTCGTACGACTCTTTCATGCGCTTCGTTGTTAAGTGCGTATAAATCTGAGTCGTTGAGAGTGATTGGTGCCCCAACAACTCTTGCACACTCCGTAAATCTGCACCATTGTCAAGTAAGTGTGTTGCGAAACTGTGACGAAGGGTGTGTGGGCTAATTTCTGGGTCAAGACCAACCTTGTCCAAGTACTTACTCACGTTACGTCTAACAGAACGTGTAGACAGGCGTGTGTTGTGTTTGTTAATAAAGACAGGGTCTCCAGATTCATTTGGAATGTTGTGTGCTGCCATTACTTGAATGTAATGCCCAATTGCAGCCATGGCGTGGGAACCAAGGGGTACGATTCGTTCTTTTCTCCCTTTTCCACGGATGATGATTGCCTGCCCAGTTTCATCGATGTCACCAAAGTTAATCCCAACAAGCTCGCTCACACGAATACCTGTTGAGTACAGTGTTTCAAGGATGGCACGGTCGCGCGCGCCCAATATCGTTTTGTCGTTTGGCGCTGAGAGCAATTGCTCAACCTGTTCTACTGTGATTGCTTTTGGTAATTTTTTCTTTTGTCTTGGTGTTCGGATGAGTGTCATTGGGTTGGAATCAATGATGCCATTTCGTTCAAGCCATCGAGAAAAACTGCGTAGTGTGGCGATCTTTCTCGCCATCGTAGCGGGGGAGTAATTTGATTCTGAGAGGTACGAAAGAAAGCTTCGTAAATATTCTGTATCTGAATTCACGATATGCTCTGTGACTGTTTCGGGACCGACGTGCCCAGCGACCGCATCTTTTTCTCCAGAGGAATATCGTTGCCACGCAGCATTTTCAGCGGGGGAATCAATTGAAATATTTTGTTCTTCAGTAATCCATACAATGTATTGCCGTAAATCAACCCCATAACACCTTGCGGTGTATTCACTGAAATGTCGCTCTTCAAGCAGATAAGACAAGAAGGCGGCTACGACGGGTACGGAGTGTTCAACGTTCTTTTGTTTCATAGGAGGAATCCAGTTCTTAGGCGGCCTTGGCCGTAATTTTGGTCATTTCATGGCAGACCATCGCAGCGTCAAACCAGTCAAAGTTGTTTTCGGTTGATTTTGCAATTTCAGTGATTGCTTTAACAGCAACTGTTTCTTCCCCATCTTTCCAAACGAATCGCCATTGGGTGTCGCCCTTCATGAGCACGACGCTGTGTGAATCATTGTTTGTATTGGTCATAGGAAGGTTCTCGGTCATTGATCGTGGTGGATTGAGTGAAATCGGACTTTTTCTGTCGAATATCGGTCTTTGTTGGTCATCATTACTAGGAGTAGTCATAGAGAAAACACGTATGCGACAACTGCCGCGTACTCGGGTTCGTTCACTTGCATCCACTTAAGTTGAACGATGGTGAGGTTGGTTGGTTTAGACCCAAATTCCAATTTGGGGATCATGCGACCAACCCTCTTATCGGACGACTGCGGCACAGTTCTTGAACGAAGCGAGCGGTACCAAGAAAACCCATTCTTTGTGGAATCCTTTCATCCTATACACCCGATAACGTGAGATTTCTTCTTCACGAATACCTCAAAACCCCCTCAAAGCGTTCTTGTTTGGGTAGAATGTGTCGTTTCTCGATCGCGTAGCTCAGCTGGTAGAGCACCTGACTTTTAATCAGGCGGTCTTGGGTTCGAATCCCAACGCGATCATTCATGCACGGAGGTTCAATGTTCGTAATTCACGCCAACTGGATGGCTGGTCACCTTCACCTTTGGGCAGAATCTCTTGAAAGATTCAACGTACTGCCAAGCCGTTTCGGTGAATTACAAACACACACTACGAACGTACAAACAGAAGATGGTGGTGATACGTGTACGGTGATTCCAACAACCACTGAACACCCTTTTTGCGAATCAACAGATACGCTTGTTTCTGCACTTGAAGAAATCGGATTAGATCTTGGCTCCTATACAGTAGATTCTCTTCTTCTCAATCTTCCACATGATTTGCTTGGCCCATGGCCAAGTGACAGGCTTATCACAATCATTGGTGACTATGAGCACGCGGGAGTACCGTTGCTCGCAGAGTGTAAGGTTCCAAGCATCGCAATTAAACCCTCTACCGCTGTGCATCTTCTTACACAGTTGACAAGAGCTGCAAGGAAACATGCTCTCGAAGTAGAGCACTCTGTTCGCTTCTGGACAAGTGCTGCACGTTTTTCTTTAGATATTCTTGTTGACCAGCGATTTGTTCCAACGCTTCAACAAGTTGATCGTAAACACCTTTCTGGTAAATGGACGCCTTGGCTCCATGACGAAGAAGTTGTAGATCGATTTGGCAAGTTGCTTGAATCGATGCCGCCTGCGGCGAGATCAACTGGTATTGCAGGGCAGCAGCTCCTCGAAAACGCAATAGAAGACATGACAGACGGACTTATTCGTGAAACACTCATTGGGGATGATTTCATCGATGCTGTTGAAGATTGGAGTGCAGCCGAAGACGCACACGTTGCATGGTTAGAAGCTTTACTCCACAAAAACACGGGCGTACAAGGTGATCCTGATCGGCTGCTTACAATTTTTACGGATGCTCGAAGATGGCTTGGTCGTCTTTGCGATGTTGGCGAGAATTTGTCGTGGCATTTGCTTTTCGATCTTTCTGAACCCCATGAAAACAGAGATCATTGGCGGCTGCGTTTTTGTTTACGTTCTGCAGAAGACGCAGCACGCGAAGTTTCAGCTGAAGAGATTTGGGCTGAAGCAGGTGGCGAACATGGTGGCGACGATCGGTTGCCAGAATTGCTACTTGGTGAACTTGACCGAGCGTCACTTATGTATTCCAAACTTGAAAAGAGTTTAAAAGAAACGACACCGACAGAGTTAACGCTTACTACAAAAGAGGCACATCAGTTTCTTGTGGAATACATGCCGCTACTTGAAGAGTCGGGTTTTCTCGTTGCAGCTCCAAACTGGTGGGGCAACGAACAGAGTCGCTTATCCGCAAGTTTACATATCGAATCACAATCTCTCGAAGAAGTTCTCGCAGCAAGGCTCGATGGACCAACAACAGACAGTTCAATGTTAGGGCTTCACGCAATTGTGGAGTGCAGTTGGAACGTTGCTGTTGGTGGACACGTGCTTTCCCAAGAAGAGTTTGAACAACTTCTTTCTCAGGATCAATCATTAGTACAAATTAATGGGCGCTGGATTCATCTGCAAGATGGTGCGATTGAAGAAGCCCGCGCACTGTTTGCTGAAGGTTCAACGACCAAGATGGCACTTGTTGATGCGTTGCGGCTAATTCAAGATGATGAAGATTCAACTCGCGTTCTTGAAATTAGTGGAATGAGCGCAACTGGGTGGGTAAAAGAACTTCTCGATGCAACTTCGAAGGATGCAACATTACCTGAAATTGCACAGCCAGCCAAGTTTGAAGGACAGTTGCGACCCTATCAGCTGACCGGTTTACGGTGGCTTGCATTCTTGTCAAAATTTGGAATTGGGGCGTGTCTTGCTGATGACATGGGCTTGGGTAAAACAATCCAGTTGATCGCGTTGTTGCAACACGAACGAGCAGAAAACCCGAGTGCGATTGGACAATCGTTGCTCATAGTTCCAACTTCAGTTGTTGCGAACTGGGAGCGTGAGATTGATAAGTTTTCTCCAGAGTTAAAAGTCCATGTGCATCATGGTCCAGACAGGCCTCTTGGGGAAAACTTTAATAAAGTCGTTGCGGAATGTGATGTTGTGATCACGACGTACGGTTTGGTTCACCGAGACAGAGAAACACTCTCTCCGATCACTTGGCATCGGGTGTGTCTTGATGAAGCACAATACATCAAGAACCCTCCAACAAAACAAGCACAATCAATTCGAAATCTAAACGCGTGGCATCGCGTTGCACTCACTGGTACACCCGTTGAAAACAGGCTCATTGAGCTGTGGTCAATCATGGAGTTTCTCAATCCTGGTTACTTAGGCCCAGCCGCGAAATTTAGAAGAACAGTTGCAAGACCAATTGAGCAGCGTCGTGATCCTCGAAAAGCAGAGCGGTTACGCCAAATGATTCAACCATTTATTTTGCGTCGCCTCAAAACCGACGCAACGGTCATTGACGATCTACCTGATTGCGTACAAACAAAAGAGTATGCAAACTTAACGAGGGAACAAGCAGGCCTGTATGAACATGTTGTAAACAAGATGATTGGTGAAGTAGAGCGATCGGATGGGATACAGCGAAGGGGTCTTGTACTTTCTACTCTTGTAAAACTTAAACAAATCTGTAATCACCCCGGACATTACGCACAGGCAGGTCACCGCGATGGTGCACCAACAACAGAAGAGTCATCCCCTGGTTTACAAACACAACGCTCTGGAAAAACAAAGCGGCTGATGTCGCTGCTCGAAGAAGTAATCGCTACAGGGGAGAAGGCACTGGTCTTCACACAATTCCGTGAAATGGGGAGGCTACTTACGGCGATGATCCAACACGATCTTGATTGTGAGACTATGTTCTTGCATGGAGGAACACCACCGAGAAGGCGCCAACAGTTCATTGACCGTTTCCAAGATGAGAATGGAGATGTACCTGTTTTTATTCTTTCTCTTAAAGCAGGTGGTGTTGGCTTGAATCTGACTGCAGCGAACCACGTCTTCCATTTCGATCGATGGTGGAACCCCGCAGTTGAAAACCAAGCAACAGATCGAGCCTACCGAATTGGTCAAAAGAATACAGTCCAAGTTCATAAATTTGTTTGCACAGGTACACTTGAAGAGCGAATCGATCAAATGATCGAGCAGAAAATGGAACTAGCAGAAAATATAGTTGGCTCTGGTGAGAGTTGGATTTCCGAACTTTCGGCAGGACAACTCCGAGATATGCTGGTGCTACGTGAATCCGCATTGGAGAGTGACCAGTGAATAGACCCACAAAACCACGTCCCAAAAAACTCTCGATGCGGCTAAAAAGTGCAATGGAGGATTTACGCTCTCATCCACCAGCCTCTTGGATGATTGATACGATCGACACGGTTTTTTCCCCAGCAAATGTTGTGGCAGGAATGACCTATGCAATGGATGGGCAGGTTCGCACATTAAAGATTCGAGAAGGTGTCATTTCTGCTTCGGTGCAGTGCACAGACGAAAAACCTTTTAAGTTGCAGATAGACATTCCGGTTTTATCATCTGATGATTGGGTGAAGGTCGCAAGAAGGATGGCAGTGGAGGCAAGAATCGCAGCGAGGCTATCTGCAGGAAAAGTACCCTCATCCCTTGCAGATATGTTTCGCGATTGTGGGCTAGAACCAATTGCAAATTCGCTTCAACCAGAATGTTCTTGTGGTGAAAAACGCCCGTGCAAACATGCAGCAGCAGCGTTGTTCTTATCCTCAGAACGCCTGCTGACGATGCCAATGTTGTTTTTCGAGTTGCGTGGCACGACAACAGAAGATTTACTTGGGAAGTTACGCCAAGCTCGCACGCTTGATGCAAAGGGGCAGGCAGTGGCGCATGCAGGTATTAGAAATGATGATCTGCCAAACATTCGGGAAATAGAATCTTGTTTAGAAGATTTCTGGCGGTGCCCACACCCACTTGAAGATGCAGATGCTTCTCCGATGCCACACCATCTTCCCCACGCACTTCTACGCCGAATTGGCCAATCAACTATGCAGGGCAAGTTTCCATTTGCCGGTTTGCTCGAAACGATTTATGACGATGTTGCGCGGAACGCAACCGAACATCGTCGTGATGATTAAGACATCTATTGATGATCAATCGGCACTACACGGTCGTAAATAGCGTGCACAAGTTGCAGGCAAAGAAAGAGTAGACACTCCCCGAAAGAAAACACCCACAGTGAGGCTTCTCTTCTTGTAGCAACGACGTTCTGTGGTTGTTATTGGACGTGAAACTTTTTGAAATGTGACAAAAGTCAACCATTTCTTCAGTCGATAGTCCCATAGTCCAAGCCTTACAAACGGAGTTACATCAATGAATACCAGAGTAAACGCATCAGAACACATTCGACCAATGCTTGCAGCAATGGCAAGATCGATTGAAGCCGCTAGGGCAAAGCGATCATCCCCAGAGAACCAATCCACAGGATCGAGGTCGTCGGAGGGGACGACCTCGATCGGTGAGAATTATAAAATTGGAAATCCCTACGCAGAAAATGGGAAAGCGAAAGCAAAAGCTCAAGAAGCTACCGGTTCATTTTTTCGTGAACGAACCGAATATCGCAAGGCCAGTTAACACATCAATTGTATCCACCAAAAAATAGCGGCGTTCCATTTGGTACGCCGCTATTTTTTATTGTGTTTTAGAGTAATTTAGCTTTTTAAACCCCGACGGCGATCACGCAATCGGCGGGATTTGCCAACGCGATCTCGAAGGAAGTACAACTTCGCACGGCGAGCATCACCTTGGCGAACAACTTCGATTTTTGCAATTCGTGGAGAGTGCAGTGGGAAAATACGTTCAACACCTTCGTTTGCCACAATTCGGCGAACTGAAATAGTCGTGTTTACGCCACGACCCTTTTGCCCAATGAGAACACCTTGGAAGACTTGGATTCGTTCCTTTTCACCTTCAACAATTGTGTAGTGCACATTGATTGTGTCACCGACGTTGAAATCTGGGAAGAAATCGGCATCTCGTAATTGGTTATCTGTGATTGATTCAACTAGTTTTTGGCTAACCATGGTTGGGATCCTTTCATAAACATCCGGATCATTCCGGGGGTGATCCGGAGGGGATTCGGGGTGACTTGAGTCATGCTCAGGGGTCAACTTCCTCGTTATCGAGCAGGTCTGGTCTTCGCGACTTTGTTCGCGATTCCATTTGCTCTTGTCGCCACTGATCAACGGCCTTGTGGTCGCCGCTGAGTAGCACATCTGGCACTTCCTTTCCTTCCCACACGCGGGGACGCGTGTAGTGGGGACAGTCGAGAAGGCGTGTGCCTTCGCTGCCCCGTTTTGAAAAGGAGTCTTGATCAGCAGAATCAGCATGACCAAGGACGCCTGGGAGAAGTCTGACGACTGCATCAACAAGAAGCAGGGCAGGGAGTTCTCCGCCGCTGAGTACATAATCTCCTGTACTCAGTTCGAGTGGATCGAGCGTTTCAATCACGCGTTCATCGATCCCCTCGTAGTGTCCCGCGATGAGAAGCAAATGCTTTTCACTCGCGAGTTGTTCGACCCGTTCTTGTTGTAACACTTCTCCTTGTGGGGTGAAGTGAATTCGAAGAGCGGGGTCGTTTGATTGTCGCTCAACTTCTTGCACTGCATCGTGCAATGGTTGGCACATGAGAACCATTCCAGGTCCTCCACCAAAGGGTCGATCATCAACCTTTCGGTGTTTGTTGTCGGCCCAAGCGCGAATGTCGTGAACAATAATCTCGACATGACCTCCATCTTGTGCTCGTTTGATGATGCTCGTTGCAAGTGTTGCTTCAAGCATTTCTGGAAAGAGCGTAAGAATGTCGATCCGCACAACAGGACCCTAGGATCAGCCGAGTTTCTTTCCGGGAGTCGGATCGATTTCGGCTCGTTTCAGCAAACTGGTCACTGTGCGTGATGGCTGCGCGCCAACACTGAGCCAGTAATCGATTCGGTCTGCTTTGAAACAAATTTGCTTGTCTTCAGGTGCAACAGGGTCGAACCAACCAAGTTCTTCGATTACTCGACCATTACGTGGTGCACGTTTATCCATTGCGTTGAGTCGGTAGAAGGGGCGATGTCGTCGTCCCATACGTTTAAGGCGTAATACCACCATAGGGGCATTGTCTCCTTGTTTAGGCTTCGTTCGTTCGTGAGAACTGTGGACCGTTGAGCTCTGGTGTTAGACCGTCTAACCCAAGCCGTGCGAGCCACTTCGCGAAGCGATCATTCGAGCCACATAGTGTACCAAAGATATGCAACACAAGTTATTTTGAGCTCAAACACCCCTTTATTTATGAAAAGAGCGATGCAACAAGTCCAGAATAGGCGGTGGCGATGTTGTTTGCCCAAAGAAAGGCCGCACTACCGGCGTTGGACATCACAAGCATGAGCATGAGAAACATGCCGACCATTGGTGCTTGGGGTTTGGAATAGAGTTTGCCGATTTCTGGGAACAGGTTTGCGAGAATCGTTGAGCCATCAAGCGGTGGAATTGGTAACAAATTAAAGGCAAACAGCACAAAATTCAAAAACCCACCCGTAAATAGAAAAATCATCAGGTGGTGCATGTTCTCGTTTTCACCTGTTTGCGAAGCGAGAATCCCTAACGCAGTGAGTGTTACAAACGCCAAAGCTAGGTTCATGAAAGGCCCTGCAGCCGAAACCAAAATGCGCCCCCATTTCCCGTGTCTAAAACGGTAAGGGTTCACCGGCATCATGCCCCACGCAAGTCCAATGATGAAAAATACAGCAATAGAAGGAATGCCCATATGGACCACGGGATTTGCAGTCATGCGCCCAGTAACGCGAGGCGTATCATCACCTTCCCAAATAGCAGCCCATCCATGAGCAAGTTCGTGCAAACTGATTGATGCGAGCACCCAAAAAATCCATGCGACGAGCTCAGTAGCTCTGCCTGCATTCCATAAGTCATGAACCCACCAACCTCCACTCATTTTTTAGGTTCTTTCATTGCCTCTTGAATCTCCTCAATTGATGGGAGTTCCATAAAATCAACATCAACAGTTTGGCGAGATGTACAAGCAGAAGCCATAAGGAAAAGGTGGGTATCGTAGTACGAAGTAATTGCACTTGCATCTCATATACCATACGCTGCCTACCCAATGTCTGCCGAACGTCAAAATCAATCTGACGAGTCCCTCCTCGCAGCCCATATCGAAGGGGACATGCACGCATTTCCTGCTCTGATGGAGCGGTACAAAAACGATTTACTCCATTTTCTCATCCGATTTGTAGGCAAAAAAGCAGCCGCAGAAGACGTTTTTCAGGAAACTTTTCTCCAAGTTCACGTCTCTGCAGAGACTTTTGACTCAACAAGGCGATTTAAACCGTGGCTTTTTACAATTGCAGCGAACAAAGGAAGGGACTGGCATCGTAAGCACTCTAAGCGGACAACGATGTCGTTGTCCCAAGATATAGGTGGCGAAGGTGAAGGAGCCCGATTCGTTGACCTTTTAGAGAGTGATCAGGAAATACCAGATGCGAGTATTATCGAATCGGAACAAGCAGCGCAAATCAGAGACGCTGTTGATGCGCTTCCAAATCACCTTCGAGAGATTTTATTGCTGAGTTATTTCCAACAAATGAGTTACGTCCAAATTTCTGAATCCCTGCAAATTCCCCTCGGTACCGTAAAGAGCCGGCTCCATTCCGCGGTCGCAGCGTTCAGTAAATCTTGGAAATCAGCCCAATCACAGGAGCAAGAATGACCGATCAGAGTGACCATCTCAATCTTTGTAAGGCAGACGCAGAAATGCTCGATCGTCTTGTCGATGTCGGTTTTGAAATCGACCAACTTGAAGGTCTCAGTGAAGAAGAACAATTGCGTGCAACCAACATTTTGAACATGTTTGGTTTGCTTGATCAGTATCCTGTTGAAGATGTAGATGACACACTGATCGATGTGACGCTTGCCCGAATCGATCAGTATGAACAGCGAAAACGAGAACGGATGCATATCCACACTGCTGACGTATCAGCAACAAGTCGTGGTTTTGCTTTTCGCATGCCTGATTTCATCAGCATTGCATGTATGGTTTTGATAGCAGCCTCGGTTGTGATCTGGCTTGGTCGCGGCACTCGAGCGCAATCAATGTCGATGCAATGTGCGAACAATATGGCAGCTGCTGGTATGGGTTTAGCAAATTGGGGTGCTGATCACAACGGTGCGATGCCAACGGAATCGGTCGATAAACTTGACAGCTTGTTTGCCGGTGTAGCACCAGAGCGGCTCGATCCAGCTCCACTGCTTGATGGGTACTGCGAAGCACACCATTTGAACTGTCCCGGGCACGATGGCGAACATCCAACTGGGTTTAGTTACCAAACACAGCAACAACATGTTTGGGATGCGCTGAAACGGCATCGCCGTGTTTTTGTTGTGCTCAGTGACACCAATCCAATTCTTGACGCAATCCTTGCTGGCAAGAAACACGATCCACTGACTCGATCACGAAACCACCTCGGAAACGGGCAAAACCAACTCCTCGATGATGGCTCCACCCTATCTCTCATGGGACCACCAGTTCTTGGTGGCGACAAAATCTGGGTTCTTGATGGCAAAAGCCGCAGGATCGACATTTTTCTGACGCATTAGTGGGGATATCGAATCTCTTTTTCTGCTACACTACGCGGCTCGAATTGGAGTTAAGAAAATGTCTAAGTTAAAGCCAAATAAAGGTCTTAAAAAACGCGTCCGACTTACCGCAAAAGGTAAGGTGAAGGTGAGCCGTGCATTTGCAGGTCACCTCCGAAGCCACAAAGACGGAAAACTCATACGTTCATATCGCAAACGGAAGCTCGTTGGTAGTGCGGATCTTAAAAAAATCTCCGCAATGCTTTGTACTCGTTTGACTCGTGGAGACAAAAAGGCAGCAACAGCAGACTAAAACAACGCAATGTTTGACGGGTTCAAGTGATTGTGGCAGGTTGCCACAACCCCCGATCAGGCTGAAAAAAGGAGGCAACACATGCCACGCGTACGAAAAGGTGCCGCACGAAACAAGGCACGAAAAAGAATTCTCCGCGAAGCTCGCGGATACTGGGGAACAAAATCACGTCACAAGCAACAGGCAAAAGTCGCGCTCACCCGCGCTGGTCAGTTTGCGTACCGCGATCGCCGCGCTCGTCGTCGTGACTTCCGAAGAATTTGGATTACTCGGATTACTGCAGCATGCAGAATGCGCGATACTCGATACAGTCGTTTTATGAATGGTCTTTCAAAAGCAGGAATTTTGCTGAATCGTAAAATGCTCAGCGAAATTGCAATTGACGATCCAAAAGCATTTGATGCGTTGGTCAAAGTTGCAGAAAAACACACGACCGCTCAAGCGAGTTCCTAATTCGTTTTCTCTTCGAAGCAATTCGCCACTATCGCTCTACAGGTGCGATTGCTCCATCGTCTCGCTTTTTGGCAAGAACGATGGCGGAATCTATTCCAAGTTCAACTTCTAAGAGAGTGTTGGAGGTGGGGTGTGGCACCGGTGCGTTTACAAAAGAAATCCTCAAGACTCTTACAGATGGTGATTCGTTTCATATCGTTGAGTTGAACAGTGATTTTTGTACGTTTGTTGATTTGAAGTTACTTGAACCATTTCGAAACCAAAACCCGAATATTACAGTCGAAGTACACAACGCTCCAATAGAAGAAGCAAATCTCGTAGGAGTGTTTGACGCGATCATTTGCGGCTTACCATTCAATAATTTTCCGGTCGATCTTGTCGAGCACCTCTTTGACGTGATGTTGTCGTATCTCAAACCGCAATGTGAACTCGCGTACTTTGAATATCTCGGGATGCGAGGATTGAAAAGAACTTTTGGATTTCCGGGGATTCGCAAAGAAACAAAGCAGCGCACAAAAAACATTGATGCTCGATACCAACAGTGCAAGGGCACGCAACAAACTGTTTGGCGAAACCTTCCATCGTGTCGTGTAGTACGATTACGACAATGTTGATCGAAGAAGTTACTGCACAAGATTGTTACAACTTGCGCGAATCAATTTTACGGCCAGGGCAACCAAAAGAAAACTGGACGTTTGAAGCAGACGACGATCCAAAAACAATTCATTTGGCTGCCAAACTCAATGGTACGATCGTTGGGATTGTTTCACTGTTGCCCGAAGATAACAATGAGGTATTCAACCACCCTTGGAGACTGAGGGGGATGGCAGTTTTAGAAAAGTATCGTGGACAAGGTGTCGGGAAGAAGCTACTTCTCGAACTACTTAACAGGGTAGATGAAGGTATTTGGTGCACCGCTAGAAAGCATATTGCAGGTTTTTATTCAAAGAACGGGTTTGAAATCATTGGCGAAGAGTTCACGATGAACGACATGCCGCATGTGTATATGCGTACTTAGCCCTTCGCAGAACGTCGTCGTTTCAACTCAGCATCAACGAAACCTTCGAGTGCTCCATCCAACACAGTTTGCGGGTTTCCAATTTCGTGTCCTGTGCGATGGTCTTTCACTCTGTTGTCGTATATGACGTAACTACGAATCTGTGTTCCCCAGCCTTGGTCTACAGCACCGCCGGTTGCTTGGTCGAGTTCCGCCTGTCTTCGCTCTTCTTCAAGTTGTTCTAACTTCGCTTGCAAAATGCGCATGGCCTGCTTGCGGTTTTGAAGTTGCGCTTTGTGTGTAGAACTTACAACCATAATGCCAGTAGGTTTATGCACAATTCGTACAGCAGAAGCAACTTTGTTGACGTTTTGACCACCCGGACCAGAAGAACGGGCGAACGTTGTGAATTCGATGTCCTTCTCGTCAATCTCGACATCTTGTTCATCAAATTCTGGAATGACATCGACAGTTGCAAAACTTGTTTGTCTTTTGCCCTGAGCGTTGAATGGGCTTACGCGTGCGAGACGGTGTGTTCCTCGTTCACAGCTCATATAGCCGTACGCCATCGGTCCCTTAATGCGATATGTCACTTCGCTGATGCCGACCTCAGTGCCATGGGTGGTGCTGACTTCTTCAACTTTGAAGTGCATATTTTCCCAGTAATTTTTGTACATTCGATCGAGCATGGACGCCCAGTCGTCCGCTTCTGTGCCTCCATCTCGAGATTGGATGGAGACAAAGCAGTTGCGGTGGTCGTGTTTTCCGTTGAGGAGTGATTGTGTCTCTACACGATCCATCCGATTTTGAAGTTGAAGGAGTTGGCCATCGACTTCTGCAAGTAGGTCAGCGTCGTCACCTTCTTTTGCAAGTTCAAACCCCACTTTCGTATCTTCGAACGATTCAATCACACCTTCTAAATCTTCCGTTTGGGCTTTGAGGACTTTATACGAGTCAATGGTTTTTTGAGCAGCTGTTTGGTCATCCCAAAAACCTGCTTCACCCATTTTTTGCTGCAAATCCTCTCTTTTTGTTACTTTTGCATCGAAGTCAAAGAGAATCACGGATCGTCAAAATCCGCGCCTCTAGGTCATCAATAACTGGTTGGTGCGCTTCAAAATGCATGAGGGGCATAGTATCAGAGAGTGGTTGGTTGTACTCTACTAAGCATGCAAACTTCCACTATTCTTCCTGATATGAAATTATCAGATCGAGCCAATTCAATACCACCATCCATCACACTTGCAATTAGCGCGAAAGTCAAAGAACTGAAAGCTGCAGGCGAAGATGTCATAGCGTTTGGTGCAGGCGAACCAGACTTCGATACCCCTGAGAAAATATCGCAGGCAGCGATCGATTCTTTGCTTGCAGGTGCAACGCATTACATGCCGTCAGCGGGAACTCCCGATGCCCGTGAAGCAATTGCTCATAAGTTACGAACAGAAAATACTATTGAGTGCACAGAGAAAAATATCTCTATTAACGCAGGCGCAAAAATGTCGATCAATTTGGCGCTGATGTCAATTCTTGATAGTGGAAAAAATCAAGAAGTTGTTGTTCCAACTCCAGCGTGGGTGAGTTACAAACCAATGGTTGAACTTGCGGGAGGGACAATGATAGAAGTTCCTACAACGGTTGACACTGACTTCAAGTGTACCCCGCAAGAGATTGAAGCTGCAATTACACCTCATACAAAAGCCATCCTACTCAACACACCAAGCAATCCGTGCGGAACGATGTATTCACCAGACGAGTTGCGAGCAATTGCAACAATGCTCGAACGTCATCCCAACATATATGTCATCAGCGATGAAATTTACGAACAACTCATTTACAGCAAGACGAAACATCTTTCACTTGGATCAATTCCAGAAATTTCGCACCAAGTGATTACGATCAACGGATTGTCAAAAGCGTACGCGATGACAGGGTGGCGAATCGGCTATGCGTGCGCCCCCGAAAATGTTGCAAAAGCGATGAACACGCTACAGAGTCAAATTAACACTTCGATTACGAGTTTTTGTTACGCAACGATTCCTGTTGCTCTTGAAATGAAAGAAGAAGTTGAAGAAATGCGACAAGTGTTTGCAAAACGCGCCGCACTCATGTTTTCATTGATTCAAAAGTGGCCAAATACAGAATGCGCGCAGCCAACTGGTGCGTTTTACGCTTTTCCAAAAATTTCAAGTTACTTTGGAAAAACATCACCGGCAGGAACAACAATCGAAGATTCTGTTTCATTTGTGCAAGCATTACTAGACGAAACAGGTGTTGCAGTCGTTCCGGGTACAGACTTTGGCGGCTGCGGCCCAGATCATATTCGGCTGTCTTTCGCGTGCAGCGAAGAACTGATAGAGGTTGGCGTCAATAAAATTTTCGACTGGCTCAGCTCTTTTGAATAAATTACCCCGCGGGTCGTATTGTGCTTCCCGATTTTATTCTGCTCTGAACCAAGTTAAATCTCAGCACTAGCAACTTTTGAAACACCTTCGATTGATCCGAGATCGGCAAGAAGGTCGCCAGTGGCAGGTGCGCCGAGTTTAATGATCATCATCGCAAGACCGTCCTTGTCACCATGACCAATGACCATCTCGTCGATGTTGACTTTCGATTCGCCAAGCACTGAGCCGACTCTTCCAACCATGCCCGGTTGATCGTCGTTGAACAACGCAATCATGTGACCAGAGGGAACCATATCGAAACTACGACCATCAATATTCGTAACTCGGGGTTGTCCATCCGCGTGCACCGTCCCTTCGATGACGTGTGGCTGATCACCGTCAATCGTAATGCTGAGTTGATCGATTGCATCAGGTGAGCCGACGACAGTTGAAGCGGTCACACCTAATTCGCGAGCCATCGCAGTCACGTTGATGATAGAGACTGGTTCATCGGTGCAATGTTGCAACAAAGAGACGAGTGTATACCTCGAAACGGTGTCTGTTTTTCCAACTGTCGCAGGACCACGAAGTTTCACAGTGACCTCTTTTGTTTTTGCGAGATTTGTCACTGTACCTAAAAGCGTAATCATTCTCTCTGCAAGTTCAACAAAACTTTTTTGTTTGGTATTGAGTTCAAGATCCAAACCACCAGCGTTCACAGCGCTCTCTAACCCTTCTCCACGCAAATATTGCAGTAAAGATGCGCACGCATTGACCGCAACAGCTTCTTGTGCTTCAATGGTAGATGCACCTAGATGCGGAGTGCATAAGACTTTCGGGTGATTTCTAAACGGGTGATCTTCAGAAGGAGGTTCAGAGAGGTACACATCGATTGCGGCACCTGCGCACTTTCCCTCATCAAGTGCTGCAACTAGTGCCTCTTCATCAACAATTCCGCCCCGTGCAGCGTTGACAACGAGCAATTCGTTTTTACACTTTGCAAACTGCTCGTGCCCGAGCATTCCAATTGTTTGTTCAGTCCTAGGGACGTGAAATGTCACAATGTCAACGCGTTCGATGAGTTCATCAAACGATTGCATCATTTGAACTTGTCCATCCATTGCGGTTGGTTCATTCATAAATGGGTCAAACCCGATGACTTCCATGCCAAACACCAACGCTCTTCGTGCCATCGCCTGTCCAATTCTGCCCATCCCAACAATGCCAAGCGTTCGACCAGCAAGTTGTACTCCGACAAAAGATCCACGATCCCAGCCGCCGCTTCGGAAAATGGCGTTTGAACTTGACACATTCCGAGCGAGTGAGATCATCAATGCGAATGCGTGCTCTGCGGTCGTAATGGTGCTTGCCGAGGCTGAATTCATGACGGCAACGCCCAGACTCGTTGCCGTAGGCAGGTGGATATTGTCAACACCGACTCCAGCCCTTGCAATTCCCCTCAAACGGGCATCTGCATGGCTAAACACCTGCTTGAGCGTCTCTTCAGGCAGTTTTACTGCAGATCGCACGATGACACCATCAACTTCTGTGAGGGTGTCCACAAGGGCACTTTCGCTAAGATCTGTATTTACAAGGACTTCCACGTCTTCTTGGGTGTGTAGAAACGCTGCTCCTTCTGGGGCGAGTTTGTCAGCGATGAGTATTTTGATTGGTTTCATGGTTTGGTAAGACCTTCATAAAGGTGTGGCAGAGGGGGGAGGGTTTTGGTAGAATAATCGATTCTAGAAAAAGGTTGAAATATTATGACGACAGTGACAGCAGATACGGTTAACAAAGACGATTTTAAGCGGCACGACTCCGATTGTGGCTCGCCAGAGGTTCAAATCGCAGCACTGACTGCAAGAATTTTGGAACTTACAGACCACTTAAAAACACACAAGCACGATCACCACTCACGTAGAGGGTTGATTATGCTCGTTGGTAAGCGAAATCGCTTGCTGAAGTACATTTCACGAACAAACCGCGAGGCATATCAAGCAACCATTAAGAAACTCGGGCTACGAAAGTAATGAGCCCCAAACCGCAGCCGCCCCGAGCAGTTTGCATTTGTGGTGGCAGTGGACAAGCGGTGGTCGCACGTGCGCCCGCATCTCGTCTTCTGTCTCCTTAGCAGCGAATTGTAAGTTTGGGGCCTGCATTACAAGAGGAGTATTCACAGATGAATACAAAAATTATTGTTGAACGGGAAATTGGAAATCGCACACTACGATTTGAAACTGGCCAAGTGGCGAAGCAGGCAAGCGGAGCAGTGATTGCAACGTATGGCGACACAACAGTGATGTGCACTGCAATGCGATCTGACCCTCGACCTGGGCTCGATTTCTTCCCTTTGCAGTGTGACTATCGCGAGCGAACAAGCGCCGCTGGTAAGTTCCCAGGTGGTTTCCGAAAACGAGAAGGCGCCCCAAACGAAAAAGAGATTCTCACAATGCGGTTGATGGATCGTCCAATCCGTCCACTCTTTCCAGATGGGTATATTGACGAATGCCAGATCCAAGCATGGGTCATGAGCCATGATGGTGAAAACGATGCCGACGTCCTCGCTTGTACAGCAGCGTCGATGGCAGTTTGCTTAACAGATGCGCCGTTCGAAGGACCAGTTGGTACTGTTCGCGTTGGTCGTATCATGACTGACGATGGTGAAACATACGTCCTTAACCCAACTCAAACCCAAATGCAATATTCAGACCTTGACCTTGTTCTTTCAGGTCATGCTGATGGGATTAATATGATTGAAATCGGCGCCGCACAAGTGGATGAAGCTGGCGTGATGGGTGCAATCAAATTTGGGTACGAAGAAGGTATTAAACCCATTCTTGAACTGCAACTTGAATTGATGGAAAAAGCTGGCAAAGCTGAAAAACGACAAGGTGATTTGTCACTTCCATCAGAAGAAGTGATGGCAAAAGTCAAGGAACTTGTAGAAAACAAGATGCTTGAGGCTCGACGGATTCCTGGTAAAGCTGAGCGAAGCGATGCAGTGAATGAACTTCGATCTTCAATGATTGATGAACACTTTGCGATTCCTGAAAACTGTTCTTACAGCGAACACATGGCTGCTGAGAAAACACAACGCGAAGCAAAAGAATCATTCCGTAAACTTGAGAAGAAGTGCACGCGTAAACTTATAGTTGAAGAATCAATCCGTGCGGATGGTCGAGCACTTGACCAAATTCGCGATCTCGAAATGGACACGAAGGTGTTTATACGAACACACGGTTCAGCATTTTTCCAGCGTGGCGAAACGCAATCATTGGTGACTTGTACACTCGGCACGAAGAAGGACGAACAAATCGTTGATGGTCTGATGCCAGAATACGCAAAGAAATTTTACTTGCACTATAACTTCCCACCATTCTGTGTTGGTGAAGCTGGTCGAATTATGGGTCCCGGCCGCCGCGAAATCGGCCATGGTGCACTTGCAGAACGATCGCTTTTAGGCATCTTGCCTGACGTAGAAGAGTTCCCCTACACCATCCGTTTGGTCAGTGACATTACTGAATCGAACGGCTCCTCTTCCATGGCAAGTGTATGTGGTGGCTGCCTTGCACTCATGGACGCAGGTGTTCCTATTCAGAACACGTGTGCTGGTATCAGCGTTGGTCGCTTCAGCAATGAAGAAGGCAAAATTGTTCGCGTCATGGACATCATTGGTGAAGAAGATTTCTTCGGTGACATGGACTTCAAAGTTTGCGGCACTCGCGACGGTATTACTGGTGTACAACTTGACCTCAAGGCTCGTGGACTATGGTTCGATGAGCTTGAAGCAATCTTTAACGAGGCAAGAACGGGTCGCTTGAACATCATTGATCAAATGGAAGCAGTCATTCCAGCACCTCGCGAAGAAATGTCTGAATTTGCACCACGAATGATTAGCGTTCCAATCGATCCAGAAAAGATTGGTAAGTTGATTGGACCTGGTGGTAAGACAATTCGTTCAATCACAGAACAGACGGGTGCACAAATTGACATTAACGATGATGGCATCGTCTTTATTAGTTCGGTCAACCTTGCAGAAGCTGAAGCTGCGAAAGTAGCAGTTGAAGCAATTGCTGCTGAGATAAAAGTTGGTAGCGTGTTTGAAGGAAAAGTTGTTTCGACTCGTGATTTTGGAGCATTTATTGAAATTGCCCCCGGAACTGATGGCATGTGCCACATTTCTGAACTTGCAGATGGCTTTGTAGAAAAAGTAGAAAACATCTGCAAAGTTGGCGACAAGATAAAAGTAAAGGTGATCAATGTTGACGACACGGGTCGCATCAAATTGTCAGTCAAAGCTTTATTAAAAGAAGCTGAAACTGTCGAAAGTTAATAAATGTTTTCATTACCTTGGTTTATCGCAGGCACCGCCCTTGGGGCGGTGTCTGTATTGCCAATTATGGTGTGGAGACACAAGCGAGATGCTGCCCGAACTGCAGCAGCAACCGACCGAGCCCAAGCATCAGAACGCATGGCGGAAATCGGTCAGATGACTTCTGGCTTAGCCCATGAAATCAAGAACCCTCTGTCAACTGTTGGATTAAACGCGCAGTTACTTTCGGAAGATATCGATCACCTAAAAATTGATGAAGTTGAAAAAGGAAGATTAACCAAACGCCTCAATTCCCTTTCAAGGGAAGTCGATCGACTACGCGGCATCTTAGATGATTTTTTACAGTTTGCTGGAAGAATGAAGTTAGACAAAGAGCAAACGAACTTATGTGAAGTATTACGTGAACTTGAAGATTTCTTTCTCCCGCAAAGTGATAGCGAGGGCGTCGTTTTTCGAATGGAGCTTCCAGGTAGTGCCGTTGTCGTCGAAGTTGACCGATCACTCCTCAAACAAGCGGTTCTAAATTTGCTCATTAATGCAACACAAGCAATGCATGGAGTCGAGAACAAAGAGTTAATTGTTCGCCTAGAGGAAAAAAACAACGAAGCGTTGATTCACGTTATCGACACTGGTCCTGGCATCGAACAAGAACGGATTGACGAAATTTTTCATCCGTATGTCTCCAACAAACGTGGCGGAACAGGACTTGGCCTACCAACGACATTGCGAATAGCACAAGAACACCACGGACATATCACCGTCGATTCCTCGATTGGTCATGGCAGCGATTTCACTCTGCATATACCATTACTTGCGTAATGCGAGTACTCGTTGCATACAATCCAGTTTCAGGAAGAGGAGTAGCAAACAAATTGGCTGGTGACATTTCAGCTTCACTGCTAGCGGCAAACTGCGACGTCGAGTTACTTCCAACAGAAGCGGGATCGCCTCGGGATTGGTTAGAACCACGGCTCAAACAAATAGATCGAGTTGTAGCAGTTGGTGGTGACGGAACACTGCGCTCTGTCGCATCGTGTCTTGTGGGGACTGGGATCCCCGTGTACCACGCAGCCTCGGGTACTGAAAACCTGTTCGCCAAATCAATGCGGATGTCGAACGAGCCAAAAGAAGTAACAAATACAATCTTAAACGGCGATATTAGTCGGATTGATACTGCATCAGCAAACAGTGAGTTTCTATTACTTATGGCATCGGTCGGTTTTGATGCAGACGTTGTTGCTGACCTTTCGAAAAACCGTGGAAAATCAATTACACACATGTCGTATCTCATGCCCTGTATCCGCAGATTCATCGATTTTTCAGTGCCAGAAATTTCAATTAAGGTTGATGATGTACAGGTTCTTGAAAAACAAAAGGGGTGGGTTGTTGTTGCCAATAGTCCAGCGTATGCAAGAGGCTTGAACCCAGCAAGGAACGCGTCAATGACTGACGGAAGACTTGATCTTGTTTTCCTTCCGATTCACTCTCGCCGCTCCTTGATCAGTTGGATTTTTCGAGTCAAGCGTGGCGCGCACTTACACCACGATAATTCTGTTGAACTCCGTGGACATACAATCGAAATCAAACCATCAGAACCGGCGTGCTGGCAACTTGATGGTGATGCTCCAGAAGGCGAAATAACCGAAAAACTCGAGATCGTTTCACAACCCACTTCGCTTACTATTATTCGAAACTAGTTTTTGGCTCCGAGCCATCACAGCAAACCGTCACTATCAATCACAGCGCGGGCAACGGCAGCGATCGACTTTCGAGAACTTCTTGATTGTTTTTGCAACAGCTTCATTGCTTCGGGTTCAGAAACAGACTTACGTTTGACAATGATCCATTTTGCCTGTTCGATCAGTTTTCGATCGTCGAGTTTCTGCTTGAGATCGACGATTTGGCTGCGTTGGTCGATGTGGTCGAGGTAGCGTTTCCACGCAACTGTGAGACCAGCATGGAGTTGTTCGGTTGATGCTGGTTTTAAGAGAAAGCCAAAAACCCCAGCTGCGGTACAGTTGCGAAGGTATGTATCATCCGAATACGCCGTGAGCATAACAACAGGGATGTCAAGTTCGGAAAAAATAATTTGAGCTGCTTGCATCCCATCAAGTTTTGGCATTTGGATGTCAAGAAGTGCAATGTCGGGTCGGTCATCCCTGCAAGTGGCAACAGCTTCTTCGCCGTTTTTACATGGACCGACGATCTCAAGTTCTAATGCTTTTAGGGAACCAACGACTCCTTGCACAACAAGTAGTTCATCATCAGCGACAAGCACACGCTTTGGGTGCTCGGGTAGCTCGAGTTCAGATGAAGCACTTGTTTGTTTGTTTTGATTATTTTCTGTGGGTGATGTCATTCGTAGACCATCCTTTCATTCTTGCCGCGGGTTGACACACATAGTCAATCTCGCCTAAGCATTGAATGAAAATATTGTACATGCTTTGGTTGACACCTACAAAAATTATTCCTGCTCACATCCAGATCAATCCAAAAAATCACCTTCTTTGAGACGGGCGGGGACGTATTCTTCAGTGACGTAGGAGATGTCTTTGGTAATGAGTGACTCAACTTCCATCTTGAATCCATTGTTGAGCATCGTTTTGATTTCACGCTGCCACGCACGTTTGCCCTCAAACCACGGGTAAGCAGCGATTTGTTTTGCTCGGTTGATGTCACGGTCGTTCAATTCAATTTTGACATCGTCACTTAGATCAAGTCGGTCATAATCTTTTGAGCGGATGCCCATGAACTTCGCGTCCGGAATCGCCATACGTTCAGATTCAAATGCAAGGTTGATCGAACCCTGTTTGATAACGCTGTAAATATAATGTCCCCACGGATCACAATCGAGCAAGCAATACACTGGTAATTTGAGTTCCTTGTGCATTCGGTGCAACATACGGCGAACACCTCGGGGAGGTTGACCAGAACCCTCTGTGAGAATGCAGTTGTGTTTTTCCCAAAAGCGGTCTTCGTTAAATCGACTCCAAACAGTATCTTTCTCGACATGTAAGATAAAGTCGGCAGAGCATTCTTTGAACTGCATAATGTTTGGTTCGCAAATGCTTGGAATTGCGTACCCACCAGTCCCCATTTTTCTGCAATTAATCTCATCTCCATTATCGACAACAGTGATGTTCCCAACCATCGTTCCGCGTTTTTTTGCAAACACGTGTAGCTCTTCACGAAGTCCATCGAGTGCTACTTCTAAATCTTCTAGAATTGAATCAGATTCTCCCTGATCGTTGAATGTTTTTTCTTTCGTTCCCGGAATTGTGTGTAACCCCATGTAATACATACCACGAAGGCTCAATGTTTTTTCTGCCCCGATGAGTTCTTTGCACCCTTTTGATAACAAGAGCGACTGCATGAATTTTCTCGACTGGCCTAAGTTGAAGAGGCTTCTTGTTTGGGTGGAATCACCCATCTCAAGAATACGCTTCTTCTTATTGTATTTCATGTTTGATACAGAACGAGTTGGTATTTCAAAGTTCGGTTCTCGTTGTGCTAAACTCGACTTGACGATCTTACTCGCAAGAGATTCAATTTTTTTAATTGTTTCTGCATCGCGTTTTTTGTCGACAACACTTTTGCGCGTAGATTTTTTGGTCGCAGTTTTCTTCGTTGTTTTTTTCTTAGCCATTACTTGGTCTTACGCTTTCGAGTTGTTTTCTTTTTCGTTTTGCGTTTTGCTTTTTTCTTTGGTTTTGATTTTCCAAAGAGTGTGTCATCACCATCTTCTTGGTCTTGGTGATCCTCAACGATCACAACGCCTTCGTCAAGACCAAGACGGCCACCATCATCGATAACCTTGCCCTCATCATCAAGTTGGGCATCAGCTTCATCTGTACGCCGCTTTGCTTGTTTCATCAGCGCTTTATAAAGTTTGTCGGTGTCTGTACCTGTGATCGAATGACAACATCGTGAAATTTCACCGATGTACCGTTCAAAAACGCTGCGTCGTTCTGATTCACGCGCCATGCGTTTTCGTCTTCGTAGATACGTTCCTAGTTTTCGCCCACAATCTTGCAATGCAAGTTTCATTTCCTTGCGAATTTCATCGTAATCAGCAATTGCTTCCTTTGACTCACTTGTAAAAGGAACCCAAACGCTCACCATATGCACAAGTACAACAAGTGGTCCTGAAGGAATGGAGTTTCGAGGTTGTGTTAAACCATAATTTTTCCAAGAAGTTTCTGCAACAGCCTTAAAAGAACTGCAACTTGATTGCGAATAGAGTAGGGGGACTCTGTTAGCAAACCGCAGCACTTTTGCAGCATCTTCTCTGCCAAGACCACCGCCGTATCCAATCGCCACTTCAATTTGGAACGGATTGCCTCGGTAGACACTTGGGGGGCGTGTAGATGCAGCAAAAAATTCAGCTTTGACCTCTTTGAGTAATCCTGCAAGAAGTGCTTTGGACCCAATCGGCACGAGGCAATCTGTATTTGGGGCAATAATTCGAGTCTTTTGGATTGAGTCGTAGAGATTTTCTGCTTCTGCGTGGCCAATGGTTTTGATCCACGTTTGCCCAGTCATTCCAGCACCTTTTGCAATTTCTCTCGCCTTTGTTGCACCTACTCGGCAAAAATCTTTTTGTAAAAAACCGCCGAGTTGGCGAGCTTCAGTTCGCTCAAGCATCTGGATCAAGGTGCCAAGTTCGATGCCCTTAGGGTGTGGTTTGATTTCTTTTGGTTCTTCTGGAAGTTCTTTTATTGCACGTGGAAACTCGATCGTCTCGTTATTCGGTGTGATGTATGTAATGTTAGCATGTGGATTGGCGATGGCAGTTTGTTCAAGATATTCATCGATTGACTGTCTACCTTTTTGGTACTTACCCTCGAGTTCAATGGAAACTTGTGTACCGTGGCCATCTTCAAAAAGTTTGTCATCCTCTGGATGTTCATCATCACTGATGACAGTAGGGCGGTTTTTTGAAGTGTCCATTTTGAGAACAACTTCGTGGGCAGGTTTATTTTTTTTTGTTTTTGAGATGATGACAACCGGCTTGCCCGTTGTCATGAGACCATACATTCCTGCAGCGGAAATACCGATGCCTTGCTGCCCACGAGACATTTTCAGACGGTGGAATTTAGAGCCATACAGTAATTTGCCAAATATATTTTCGATCTGTGCCCTGACAATACCCGGGCCATTATCCCGAATTGTGAGGCGAAACCTCGTTTCACCAAGTTGCATCACATGTACGAAGATTGAGGGGAGGATCCCTCCTTCTTCAGTGGCATCGAGTGCATTGTCAACCGCCTCCTTAATGGCTGTTAGCATCGCCTTTCGTGGATTATCAAATCCTAATAAGTGGCGGTTCTTTGCAAAGAATTCACTTACTGAAATATCTCGTTGGCTTGCAGCCATTGTTTCAGCTGTCGCAGAAGTACGAGATTTTTTAGAGCGAGTCGATTTTTGGGGCTTTTTGGCCTTTGGCATATCGGGTGTACTAATTGTTGGGGTCATCTGTTGCCTTCCATGGCGCGTGAATAACGCTATGCAAACAGGCATCCGTACCTGTTATCTATACAGAATACCGAAACTTGCCCAACAATGCCAAACCATGAATCATCGTTTTTGGTATCCTCTCAAGATTCACAAAAATACTCTACACAAGTAATTGGAGCAATCAAATGGCAATGGAAAAAACTCTCATCATCTTCAAACCAGATGCAGTACAACGAGGTCTGATGGGTCGAATCATGAGCCGATTCGAAGACAAGGGTCTCAAAATTGTTGGCGCAAAATTTATGCAGATATCCCCTGAACTCGCAGCGATCCACTATGAAGCGCATCAGGAACGTCCGTTTTATGCAGGATTGGTGAGTTTTATGACAAGTTCTCCCGTGATGGTGCTTGCGCTTGAAGGAGTGGGGGCAATTGCGATGTGCCGATCGATGATGGGTGCAACCTTTGGTTCTCAAGCAGATGCAGGAACGATTCGTGGTGATTTTGGGGTTTCAAATAGTTTCAACCTCATCCACGGCTCTGACAGCCCTGAAGCAGCTACAAGAGAGCTTGGTTTATTCTTCAATGAAGGCGAATTGCTCGATTGGGATCGTATGAACGAAGGGTGGATCTATGATCTTTCAGGCGGGGAACCTGAGTAAAAAACGTCTTTTTAGGGCAAAAAACGCTGATACCACTTTTCTTTTCATAAAAAAGTCGTAAAAAAACAAAATTTCGGTTCACGGTCGACGCATTCCTGCATAGATGGGGATGCCGTGCGTTCTCATTCGCAACAGGGGGCGGTCATGTCTTTAACAAAGGGGTTACATCCAAATGCCAAGAAAACCAAGGCAGAAAATCCATCGTAAGCTCTCGACCGCAACAGTCGTCGAAACGCTCAGAAAACGAAGTCAAGAAGAACTTTGTCAGATTGAGTTAGCACTTCAAACACCAATCACTGCTGTCGAATCTCCCTTGATTAAAAAGAAGAATGCGAAGCGTGTGATTTTTGACGAAGCGGACTCAATTCCCAGAGCATCGATCGGTTGGTATGCGCCAAGTCAAGAAGTTGATGAAAAGAGGAAGGCTTCTAGTGGTAAAGTGTTAACTCGTGAAGAAGAGGTGTCTCTCTTTCGGCAATATAACTTTGCAAGGTGGCGCGTGTCCATAATGCAGAAACGAATACAAAATGCAAAACCAGTCACTGACAAGGAGTACGATGAATTGCTTCACTGGTTTACAATCGCCATTGATCGAAGAGATCTCATTGTTGAATACAATTTGCCCCTCGTGTTAGCAATGGCGCAACGTAGTTGTGTACCAGGGGAATACAGTGATTTGGTCGCCGAGGGCAACGTAGCGATCGTACGCTGTGTAGACCGATTCGACTGTGAACGTGGATTCAAATTTTCGACGTATGCCTGCCGCGCACTCTATGCTTCGTTTAACAGATTTGGTAAAAAACAACTGAAGCACAAAGCCCACACTACATTTGAAATTGATCCAGATCGAGAATTACGGATCACAGATTCAGAAGTCGACAGATCTGAGAGCGATGAACTTCGCGCAATTCGCAAAGCATTACGCTCAGATCAAGTCGAACTCACAAGTTACGAACTAGAAGTCATGCGTTTACGATACGGCTTGAATTGTCCACAAAACGCTCCCCATCTTACGCTACAAAAGATCGGAGAGATGTTGGGCATCTCTAAAGAACGTGTTAGGCAAATACAACTCACCGCACTCTCAAAAATCCGTGATGTTGCCAATAAGTATTTACCAACTGATCTTGCTTCTTAACAAATTTCGTTTCCTTTATCTTGATACAACCCCTGTGTTCACCGTACAGTGTGCAGTGTGAGCAGAACAAAAGACATATCCTTGCACGTTGTGCCAAGAAAGAAGCGGGGGCGACTTCGGTGGACTGTACTGATTGCTGTACAAATACTCATACTTTTACATGTGGGATTGTGGTTACTTTCAAAACACTTTGGGTGGTTCGGTGGGGCAACAATCACGCCAATAGAACCCTCAGAAGGGATGGAGTTCGTTAAACATGGGGTTGTGAACGCAGGAGCAATCTTTTTTGCACTGGCGTTGATTGCAACGCTGGTGTTTGGTAGATGGTTTTGTGGCTGGGGATGTCACATTGTATTTTTGCAAGACTGGTGTTACGCCTTGTTACGAAAAATCGGAATTCGCCCCAAACCATTTAGAGCGAGGTTACTGGGTTATGTTCCACTTGGTCTGGGTTTGTATATGTTTGTTTGGCCACTGTTTTACAGAATCGCACTTGCACCTTGGTTGCAACCAAACCTCAGTTGGCCATCAATCACAACACACCTCACGACGACGGACTATTGGGATTCATTTGCATCTCCAATTGTCGCACTTCCGTTCTTGCTGATTTGTGGTTTTGCAACTGTGTACACCCTTGGTGCAAAGGGGTTTTGCACGTATGGATGCCCCTATGGTGGATTCTTCGCCCCTCTTGATCGAATCTCACCGATGCGTGTACGAGTCAATGATTCATGTGAGCAATGTGGAAAATGTACTGCAGCGTGCACGTCGAACGTTCGAGTACACGAAGAAGTTCATCTTCATTCAATGGTCGTGGATTCGGGTTGCATGAAAACGATGGACTGCATAGACGCGTGTCCAAACAACGCGCTCTCTGTTGGTTTTTGCGGAACTTCAACTGGAAAACGAACTAAACGAAGCGGGAAAAAATATGATTTGAAACTCTCTGGTGAATTTTTGGTTGCGACCACATTCCTTGTTGGTTTCTTTTCATTCAGAGGACTCTACGCATCGGTTCCAATGTTGATGGCAGTGGGGATGTCGCTTGTTTGTGTTTGGATTCTTTGGAAAGGTGTACAAATACTTAGAACAGAGCACGTACATCTCCATCAATACCAACTTGCGTATCATGGTTCTGTTACACGAGCGGGGAAACTGATGCTTGTTGTTTCATTGTTCGTTGCTTTGTTTATCTTGCAAAGCGCTTGCGTACAACTATTCACAGTTGTTGGGAACAACGCAGGGAAACATGGAGATTTAGACAAGGCATACACGTACTACAAATTGAGCGGTCCGATGACAGACGGTGGGATAGGGTTCTCGAGCAACCCGAACGTAGATCTTGCAATGTCTAAAATATTGGAAGCGAAGAACGAATACAAAGAGGCAGAGTTCGTACTTCGAAGGCTCAACGCATTCGTGGGTGAAGAAGAAACAGCTCGCATGGTTCTTGGGCAAAATTTACAATTACACAGGAACGATGAAACAGTAGAGTCGTTTTATATGAATGAGCTGGGAAAAAACCCTAACTGGACATTTGTTTGGGAGGATTACATCGCTTGGCTGCGACGCAAGGGGAGACACGAGCAGGCAGTAGGGGCTTCTTCAAGAGCGAATACACTCAACCCAAATGCCCCGCGGTTACAAATACAGTGGCAGTTATTACATCAACAAGTACAGTGACTTACTCACTCAGTGCGTTGTGAAAAAGATCGAACAATGCCTGCGAAGAATCTGCGGCGTATGCGGTTTCTCGGAATGCTCGATCGACCATCAACCTGCTGATTCGGCCAAGTGCCTGAATATGATCAGCTGTGTGATCCGAAGGGCTCACCAACAGGATGATCAATTCGACAGGGCGTTTGTCAGGGCTTGAAAAATCAATAGGGGTCGTAGGTCGACCCATTGCCATCACGAGAGTGTTTAGTTTCTCGCAACGAGCATGTGGAATTGCAAGTCCTTCTCCGATCCCAGTTGTTCGTTGAAGTTCACGCTCCCAGACAAGTTGTTTAATGTTTTGGGCATCCTCAATCGCACCAGCTTTTGCGAGCGTATCAACAAGTTCACCAATCGCTCCCTGTCGGTCGGTTGCAGCAAGGGGTACAAGCATCGTGTCGAGTTGTAAGTGATCAAGAAGGTTCATAGGCGTGTTGAATCGCGAGATTGTACCCACCCCGTCTCTCGATTGCTAGCCACTCTTTGCAAGCAAAGCGGTAAAACCCCCATCGTTCCAACATGTTGGATCAGCCCCCGGTAATCCTGAAGGCAGCGTTGCTTTTTGATCAAGAAGAGTAAGGCCTCTCTTGCGTTGCATCCATCCAACTTGGCTTCCGTTTTCTTCTCGATCAATACTGCAGGTGGCGTAAAGAAGGTGCCCGCCACTTTTGATGACACCCATAGCGTCTCGAATGATCGACTGCTGCAATGCAACCAAGGAGTCAACATGTTTGGTGTCGTATCTGTATTTAGCTTCGGGTCTTCTTGCAAAGACGCCACTATTTGAACACGGAACATCGGCAACGACCACATCGAACGGTTCTGTGGGACTCGCTCCTTCAGGTGTGTAGACCGCAACATCAAGATCTACCGCGAGTTCTTCAAGCACCGCCCTTCTTCCCTCATTCGGTTCAGTTGCTCCGATCATTGCGTTTGGAAACAGTTCTCTGAGTTGCTTTGTTTTCGTACCTCTCCCTGCGCACAAATCAAGGATTCGGGTTGGTTGCTGGTCAATCGTATGTAACAAAGAGAGTGACGAGCCGGATGTTGGATCCTGAATCCGTACCTTTGGATTGGCGGAAAGCAAATCCGAAATTTGAAGCTCAGGTGGTGCAATTCCAAACATGGGTATGGAATGGGGTGTGACGCTTTCGGGCAACTGTGTTCCCGCAACAATCAAAGGCGGCTCTGCAATAGCATGCAACCCAAACTTGACCGACATCTCTCCACCGAGTTGTTGTACCACTCTTTGCCAACTTTTTTTACTGAATCCAAACTGAGGGGCTTCGCTCTTAAAGACTGGTTCATGGAAGCAAACCCAAGAGCCATCACCTCGCGGGAGATGACAATTGTTACCAACTTCGCCCGTTTCTTCTACAGATTTGCGGAGTCGAACAATTTTTCGTAACACCGCGTTGACAAAACCGGTTGCACGAGGGCGTTTTCCGCCATGTCGAGTCCAATCAACTGCACAATCGATGATCGCGTGATCGGGAATACGATCAAACAGCAATAGTTGCGTGCAGCCAACAAGAAGTGAAGCAGCAACTGGTGGTTCAAGCGTACCAAAGGGTCGGTTCGAGGCATGTTCGATTACAGAAACAAGCGTAAGCCAACGTTTTCGTATTGATCGATCAATCGCTCGTGCCAATGCAGAATCACGTGGATCTAATGCATCGCATTCGAACAAGGTGGATTCAAGATCAGGGAACTGCTTGAACGCTTGTGCAATGCGTGCCGAAGCAATACTTCGTGCATCGTTCATCAGTTACGGAGCAGTTGCAGAACAATCGCTGTGGCACCGAAGGGCGTCAGCTTTATCTGTGCATTCCCAAGAGAATGTTCCTTCGCCACCTTCTCCAGGTGTTCTTCCGAAGTGCCCGTGGTAGGCAGTATGTGTGTAAATAGGGGACAACAACCCAAGAGATTTGATAATACCCTTTGGTGTAAGGTCAAAGTTCTTTTGTATAAGCAAAGTAATATCTGCTTCATCAATTTTCGCCGTTCCTTTGCAATCGACATGGATAGAGATTGGTTCAGCGTACCCAATGGCGTAACTCAACTGGATTTCGCAGACATCAGCGAGTTCAGCTGCCACGATATTCTTTGCGATGTACCGAGCCATGTACGCAGCGGATCGATCAACTTTACTCGGATCCTTCCCACTAAATGCACCACCACCATGGCGACCCCACCCACCATACGTGTCAACAATAATTTTTCGACCAGTCAATCCACAGTCGCCCTTTGGACCTCCAAGCTCAAATTTACCAGTTGGGTTGACATGCACGATGATCTCATCATCCCACCATGAACCCAATACGGGTCGAATGATATGTTCGATGATTGCATCTTCTAGTGCTTTGTGGTTATTTGACCATTCGGGTCCATGTTGCGTTGAAATGACAACCGTCGTGACTTTTGTGGGTGTCATGCCTTCATACGCAACAGTCACCTGACTTTTTGCATCAGGTCGAAGATGGGGGATAATGTTTTGTTCTCGAACCTCTGCCTGCCGTGCGACAAGACGATGTGAAAGGTCAACTGGGAGGGGCATGAGAGAATCTGTTTCACGGCATGCATACCCGAACATCAACCCCTGATCGCCTGCACCTTGTTCTGCGTGCATGCCATCGTTTGTATTGACACCTTGTGCAATATCAGGAGATTGGCGGTCAAGTGTCACCATCACCGCACAACTGTCTGCGTCAAAACCGAGGGTTGCGTCTGTGTAGCCAATTCGTCGAATGGTCTCTCGGACGATCTGTGGGATGTCTACATATCCATCACAGGTCACTTCACCAGCAACGACTACGAGGCCCGTCGTGACCATCGTCTCTGCAGCGACACGGCTATTTGGGTCTACCTTGAGCATTGCATCGAGGATTGCGTCAGAAATTTGGTCAGCGACCTTGTCTGGGTGACCCATCGAAACGGATTCTGATGTGAATAAGTATGGTGTATCTGTCATAAAACGAAGCCTTTCAATGCTAATCTAGAATGATACCACGAACGGTTCTAATACACGAGCGAGAGCAGCGTATGATGTACAACGCATGCTTGTTGAAATGGAACTTTCTAGGATTTTGATCCGCGAAGTGACGGATGCTCAGATCATCGAACTACGCGAAGTAGATGGTGATCGGGCATTTCCAATTGTTATTGGCATGCCAGAAGCGTTCGCAATCGAGCGTAGTTTGAAAGGGATAGAACCTCCTCGACCACAAACGCACGACCTACTTCTTTCGATGGTAGAGTCTCTCGGTTGTTCGTTAACTCAGGTTGTGATTGACAACTTGCGTGAAGGAACATTTTTCGCAAAACTCTATCTCGTCAAAGATGGAAACGAGATCGTTGTTGATTCAAGACCTTCCGATGCAATCGCACTCGGCGTTGCTAGGAAGATACCAATATTTGTGGCTGAATCAGTTCTACATGAGATTGAACGGAATCCGATTGACCATGATGGACAAGATTTTGACACAGATCAGTTCGATTGGGATTGATGGAAGAAACGCAAACAAATCTCGGGTTGTTAGGAACAATCAAAAATCGTCCTGAAGATTTTGTGGTCGAAGAACTACCTCTTTATGAACCTTGTGGTGAGGGAGAACACGTGTATCTGTGTGTTCGCAAAACAGGGATGAGCAACGAGTTACTAGTGCAGCAAATCGCATCAACCTGTCAAGTACAACCTCGCTCAATTGGTACTGCGGGAAGAAAGGACAGGCTTGCAGTGACCACGCAGCTTGTATCTGTTCACCTTCCAGGAAAAACGAATATTGATATAGCGTTTCCACAAAAGGGAATCGAATTACTTTGGAGATCAAAACACACAAACAAACTGAGGCTAGGGCATCTACGTGGGAATCGGTTTGACATTCGCATTCGAGATATTGACCCAATCAAAGTTGCAACACTGCAAAAACGCCTCGCACGAATTGTTTCTCTTGGCCTACCAAATGCATTTGGAACACAGCGGTTTGGAAATGATACAAACAACCATCTGCTTGGAGCAGCACTGTTTGCAAAGGACTACCAGACGCTCGTTTCATTACTACTGCAAGGTACCGAACGTCATCATACGTTTGCGCTGGGTAGAGAGTACAAAAAGGCGCTTGATTCTTGGCCCTTTGGTTCCCCCATCGAGCGACGAGTCCTTGAAGCACTCTCAATGGGTAAGAGTGTCCAACAAGCATGTAAAACAATACCATATAAAATGCAAAAACTTTGGGCAAATGCGCTGCAATCCTATGTGTTCAATCAGACGTTGCAATCTCGTCAAATGGATGGAACATGGGACCAACTACATGTTGGTGACCTTGCATGGATCCATAACGGGGGAGGACGCACCTTCGAAGTTCGCGAAGAAGATATTCTTAGTGGAGAATTGTGCGAGAGGATTGCAAAAAAAGAACTCTTCCCCACTGGACCTCTTTGGGGCCCAAAAATGCGGAAACCAAGTGGAAACATCGCTGCGAAGGAGCGAGCGGTTCTGTTGCAAGAAAACATATCTCAAGAATTGATGTGCAAAGATCAGAACATCGTTCGGGGTGCCCGAAGACCACTGGGCGTTCCTGTTTCCAACGCATCAATTTCAAGTGGAGTGGATGTGCATGGCAATTACATTCGACTAGGATTTGAACTTCCAGCAGGAAGTTATGCGACCGTTCTTATTGATTCGATCCTTCACCCATCGCCTTGCGAACATTAGCGTTTTGCTTTGAAAAACCCTTGCAATTTGGCAACACATTCATCTGCAAGGACTCCTGCTGTGATGTGGCATCGATGGTTGAGGCGCTCGTCATCAGCAATCGAGAATAGTGTCCGGCACGCACCAGCTTTTTGATCGCTTGCCCCAAACACGATCCGATCAACGCGTGCGTTCACCGCAGCACCTGCGCACATTGGGCAGGGTTCTAGGGTCACAACGAGTGTACAACCATGAAGGCGCCATCTTCCAAGATGTTCAGAGGCGTTTTGAATGGCGATTAATTCAGCGTGACCTGTTGGATTGTTTGTGCTTTCTTTGTGGTTAAATCCTTCACCTACCACTTCCCCGTTGAAAAAAACAGCGGCTCCAATTGGAACCTCATCAATTGCAGCAGCACGGTCAGCAAGCAGCAACGCATGCCGCATCATGGCTTCGTCATTCATCCTTGATACCAGAAACACGCGAAACCGGAACCCAGACAATCAATGCGATGCCAAGTTCATACAGTAAGTACAACGGAATAAGCATCATGAGCATCGACACAGCATCTTGGGGAGTAATCATTGCAGAGGTAACACCAAGAATGAGTAGCGCGTACTTGCGATTTTTCCGAAGCCAATTCGGTGTGACTATTCCGAGCCAGCCTAGCAAGAGCATAACCATCGGAAGTTGAAACGCAATACCAATGGCAAACATCAACAAAAGAACGAACCCGAGGTAACTGCTTAGCTGAAATTGTTGCGAGATCAGTGAACCGCGGTTCATTGGAATTTGAAGTGTTTCAAGCGCATTTGTATCCCCCACAGGAACTGCAACTTGAAGGACACCTTCGGGCATCTTGACCCAGAGATCACCCTCTGCAGCGATGGTTGGTGTTTCTTGAAGCATTGGAATTGTGAGCGAAGAGACAGATTCACCAACCGTAATCAATTCAGTTTGAACGCTGACACCTCCGGCAAGTGTTACCATGAATTCTAAAATGAGAGGGAGCATGATGTAGTACATCAACGAGAGGCCAGTGACGCAGAGGATCACGCTTCCTGGAATGAGAAAATATACAAATCTTCGCTCGTGGGTATGGAGACCTGGAGATACAAATTTCCAAAGTTGAAAAAGAATCCACGGTCCTGCAACAAGAATTGCAGCACCAATTGCAATTTTCATTTCAACCATCAAAAATTCAGGAGGACTGAGTACTTGCACATGCGCTGGTAAACCATGTTTATCTAGGACGCTGTATAAGGGTACAAGGAACCATCGAACGATCGGATCTGCGAGAAGAAAAAACAAGACAGCCAAGGGGAGGGGTGGAATGATCGACCACAGAATTCGCTTACGAAGATCTTCAATATGGTCTCCGATAGACATGGTTGTTGGATCTTTGGAGGGTTGCTTTGGCATGGGAATATGCACAGGATACCTTGCAATGGTGCGGGTATACTTCGCATTCTCGGAGATCATTTTTTATGGCATCAAACGATTATTACAAGGTACTCGGTGTTGACCGTTTGGCAACAGCAGATGAGATTCGCAAAGCGTATCGATCGCTCGCTCGAAAGTACCATCCAGATGTGAATAAAGACGAGGATGCTTCTACAAAGTTCTCTGAAGTGCAAGAAGCATACGACACCCTCTCTGACGCGGAAAAACGCAAAATGTATGATCAGTTTGGTGCTGATGGGCCACAAGGAGGGTTCAGGGGCGATCCTCGCTGGCAACAAGCAGCGGGTGGCTTTGGCGGTTTTGGTGGTGGGGCTGGAGGTGTTGACTTCGCAGATATTTTCGGTGATGCCTTTGCAGGTCAAGGCCGTGGAAGAACGCACCAAGCGTCATCTCAAAAAGGCCAAAATATTGAGACTTCAATTACTGTGACGTTTATGACTGCCCTCAAGGGGGGGAGTGAAGAAATCCAGACAGCAGATGGAACAGCGAAGGTTCGTATCCCTGCTGGCATGGAGTCGGGGAAAAAACTTCGCCTCAAAGGTAAGGGACACCAAGGAATGGGTGGGGGACCCAACGGCGATCTCATGATTACCGTAACTGTTGGTGGGCACCCTTTGTATCAACGGCGTGGGTTAGATGTTGAAATGGATGTTGACCTGAGTATTGTGGAAGCTGCACTTGGCACAAAGTTGACCCTGCCACTGCCGCTTGGTGGTACAGTTGATCTGAGCATTCCAGAAGGAGTTTCAAGCAGCCAAAGGCTGCGCGTGAAGGGAAAGGGAGCGAAAGTTTCTGAAGGGAAGGTTGGTGATTTTTATGCTGTGATTCACATTGTTGCACCAACGAAACTTGACGAGAAATCGATAGAACTTCTAGAAGAACTTGGCAAACGGATTCCTAATCCAAGAGAAGACGAGTAATGGGGAAAAAAGCAGTCGTACTTTTGTCTGGCGGGCTTGATTCTGCAACAGTATTGGCAATAGCGAATGACAAGGGCTATGAGTGCCATGCATTATCTTTTCACTACGGGCAACGGCACGATAGAGAGATTACGTGCGCCGAAAAAATAGCAAAAGCACTCGGAACGAAGTCGCACGTTGTTTCAACGATAGACCTCACAGCGTGGGGTGGCTCTGCACTTACAGCAGATATCAATGTTCCAAAGGACGGCACTAGTGATGGGATTCCGGTGACGTACGTTCCTGCTCGGAACACGATTTTTTTAAGTCACGCACTTGGATACGCAGAAGCGATTGGCGCAGTTGACATTTTTATTGGTGTCAATGCTGTGGATTACTCAGGTTATCCAGATTGCAGGCAAGCTTTTATCACTTCGTTTGAGGAAACGGCAAACCTAGCAACGAAAATAGGGGTTGAAGGCCAACGCATCAGAATTCACACACCCTTGATCTCTATGGCAAAGACCGAAATCATTCGTACAGGACTAGCCCTCAATGTCGATTATTCAATGACACAAAGTTGTTATGACCCGCAACAAGGGTCTCCTTGTGGTGCATGTGATGCGTGCAGAATTCGAGATGCAGCGTTTGCAGAGATTGAAACAAACAAATAACGTTCTGTGTCTCGGTGGCTTTTCTTGAAACGCTTGCAACTTGTGTGTTCGTTTACACGAACACAATTAGACGTCAAGATTTTTAACTTCGAGCGCGTGATCTTCGATGTACTTACGACGACATTCAACCTGTTCACCCATAAGTGTTGAGAAGAGTTGATCTGCGTCGGATGCGGCGTCCCACGAAACCTGAAGAAGTGTTCGTTGTTCAGGGTCCATCGTTGTTTCCCACAACTCTTCTGGGTTCATTTCACCAAGCCCCTTAAAGCGTTTGATGTCTATGCCACGTCGTCCGATTCCGCGAAGCGATTCAAGTATCTCGGGAATATTTGGAACTTCAACAGTGTCCTGTTTATCGGTTCCTTCGTCGATAATCCAAGCATACTTTGTAGCTAGTTTTTCACCACTGACGGATTCTTCCTGAACGAGTGTGTAATCTTCTACGTGAATGTCAAACTCTGCGAGTGTTTCGATGATCGCATCGAGTTCTCGGTTTTCGTGCAACTCCCGCAGTGCAGCAATTCGCATAGCGTCTCCATTTGACTCCTCTGTGTTGAGATCTTCTAGAAGGAGGTTGTTATCTGAGACGACTTTTCGAGCTGCATCTTCTGACCAAGAAATTTCTTCATGTCCAGGCCAGACAACGCGATACCGAGGAAGTCTCCCCTTGCCTTCTGGATCATTCTCACGTGTTTCAAGAAGATTTGGAAACGGTGTACCTCTACGCTCTGAAATATCGACGAGTTCAACAAGGCGTGTCAATAGTTTGGTCACGCGGAGTAATTCGTCTCCAGATAATTTTCTAATCTCAGCACCCTCTTCATCTCTTGAGATCAATGAAGCAGAATTCACAACCATATCAGTGAGTAGGTTCGTCATTTCGATTTCGTTCAACACATACGAACTCTTCTTGTTTCGTGTGACCTGATAGAGGGGGGGTTGCGCTATAAATATTTTTCCTTGTCTGACAAGTTCACTCATTTGTCGGAAGAAAAAGGTGAGTAGCAGTGTTCGAATGTGTGAACCATCTACATCGGCATCCGTCATGATGATCACGCGGCCATATCGTAGTTTTGAAATGTCAAAATCTTCACCAATACCACATTGAAGTGCTTGAATGAGTATGCGGATTTCTTCAAAGCCAAGGACTTTGTCAATTCGAGCGCGTTCAACATTCAAAATCTTCCCTTTGAGTGGCAAGATTGCTTGGGTGTCGTGATCTCGCCCACCTTTTGCTGAACCGCCAGCCGAATCACCTTCGACAATGAATAACTCAGATCGATCGACATCATTTGTGACACAATCAGCTAGTTTTTGTGGCATGCCACCAGATTCAAGCGCACCTTTTCGCTTGATTAACTCGCGTGCTTTACGTGCGGCTTCCCGTGCTTCCGCCGCAAGAATTGCTTTTGTGCAAATTTTCTTTGATTCCGTTGGATGTTCCTCAAGCCACGTGCCAAGCATTTTGCTCACAAGTGATGAAACAAAGCTCTCGACCTCAGGATTCAACAATTTTTCTTTTGTTTGGTTGTTGAATTGTGGGTCGGTGAGCTTGACAGAAATAATTGTTGTTAACCCTTCGCGCAAATCATCGCCAGATGGGGTTAGCCCTTTGATGAGATTGTTACGTTTTGCGTAGGCATTAATTGTACGAGTAAGAGATGTTTTAAATCCCGAAACGTGCGTTCCGCCATCAGGGTTTACGATGTTGTTGCCAAACGCTAATAACACTTCGCTTGTTGCGTCCGTATATTGCATCGCAATATCACAGATGAGTTGTGTTTCTTCGTCTTCCATTGACAGTGCGATTGGCGGGCTGTATTCAGATTTTCCCCTGTTGATGAATGTGACATAATCCGCAAGTCCATGTTCGCTGTGAAACGTGTCTTTACGGACCTTTCCATCTGCATCAACACGTTCATCGATGAGGTGAATCATGACTTTGGGGTTGAGAAATGAAAGTTCACGCAGGCGATTTTGGAGTAACTCGTATTGAAAAACAGTATCAGGAAAAATCTCAGGGTCTGGAAGGAATGAAACTCGGGTTCCTGTCCGTCTTGGGTCACCCTTGTACTCTTCAACGACGTGCAATTCTTTTTTGACATCGCCACGAGTAAAACTAATCATCCATGTCCTATCTTCTTTGATGACTTCTACATCTGTCCACACAGAGAGGGCATTGACACACTTCACACCTACACCGTGGAGCCCACCGGAAACTTTGTATGCGTTGTCATCGAACTTGCCACCAGCATGCAGTTGGGTCATGATGACTTCGACAGCTGGACGACCGTCGACTGCAGGGTTGTCGCTTTTCATCGTGTCAACGGGCATCCCTCGTCCGTCATCGATGACTGTGCAAGATCCATCAACGCCAATTCTGACAGTAATTGAGGTCGCAAAGTCAGCCATGACTTCATCAATTGCATTATCAACACACTCATACACGAGGTGATGCAGTGCGTTGAGCCCTGTTCCACCCACATACATTCCCGGTCTTTTTCGAATTGCTTCTAATCCCTCAAGTACTTGGATTTGCTCAGAGGTGTATGTGTCTTGTATGTTTGTCATGGAGCCTCGTAAAGGTGTGTTTTTGCCCCAGTAAAATGGGCAACGTTCGGTTGCCAAGGGTCTTGTAATTATACCTTTTTACCCGTAAATCTGCCTTGTTTAGCCCCTATTTTCGTGGCGATTTCCACATCTTTTGTAGGCATAGATCTCACCATGACGATAGACTCTTGTTGTACGTTTTTATGCCAAGCACACCCCCGAAAAATTCACTATCCAAGAGAGTAAACCGGCGTGGTTTTTTGGCTGCAAGTACGGTATTCCTTGCAGGGTGTGGAACAAAAAAAATGACCTCGGTGTTGCCAAGTCCCATCTGGGAACAGAAGCTCGCACTTGATGATACGACGCAACCGATTCTGGCAACGTTACCAGTTGCAACGGGCTCCTTGGGTGCTATTTCAAGAACCAACTGGGCGAAGGGAAAACCGATCCCGAGGAACATGAACAAAATGTTGCCCGTGAAATACATCACAGTACACCATGATGGAATGTCACCATTTACAAATACAGCAAAATCTGCTGCAGCGTCTCGGCTTGAGACAATTCGCAGATCACATCTTCGCCGTGATGGTGGGCGGTGGGGAGACATTGGGTACCACTTTGCAATTGATCCTTCGGGTCGGTTGTGGGAGGGTCGTCCGCTCGTGTGGCAGGGGGCACACGTCAAAGCTCGAAATGAGGGTAACATCGGTGTTGTTGTTCTCGGAAACTTTGAGCAACAGCCTGTGAATGCGACCCAACAAGCAGCAGTGCTCAGTACCTTACAGTCGCTCATGAAGCGGTACAACGTCCCTATTCGCCGAGTGCTTACGCATCAAGAGTGGGCGGCGACTGCGTGCCCTGGCAAGTCACTTCAGCGTGTAACATCGAACCTTCGAAATAACGCACTGCACGCTTGACCAATTCCTCCCCTCGTCGAATGCGACGCCGGATATACGTGGAAGAAAAAAAGCGATTTTTTTGGAAAAGTTGCATTTTGTGTCGTATCATCATAGATATGAGAGAATCTGTCTCGGTCAACTTTAAGAAGTCATTCCCCTTGTTTCCATTGCCAGAAACAGCATTGTTGCCTCACACAATCGTGCCTCTTTCAGTGCATCAAGCAAGTTTTAGACAACTTGTAGATCACGCACTTGACGGTAGCGGACAAATTGCTGTTGCCACATTTGGTACGCAGAACGATGCTGCACCATTGGTCCAAACACCAAACGTACGACCAGCTGTTTGCCTCGCGCAGATTGTGCAACACGAATCACAAAACAGTGGGTATAACGTATTACTTTATGGTCTATGTCGAGCAACTATTCAGAAGATAGAAGCCCCAAGTTTAGAATTTGACTACTGCAAGGCGAGCATTACGCCAACCGAAGCTTCTGAAACAGAAGAATTAGACGTGGAGCATCGAAGAGTTGAGTTACAGCAACTCTTGCAACGCCCCAATCTTCAAAGACTCGAGCGCTTGGAAGCATTGGAGTATTGGCTAGAGCAAGAAGAAATTTCCACACCCGCGTTGTTTGAACTCATTGGTGGGTCACTCTTAGATGATCCTGAGTTTCGTTACGAACTGCTTGCGGAACCATCCTGTGAAGAACGAACGATTCGAATTCTTTCTGAGTTGCGGCATATTGACATGTTGCTATCAAAGAGCGAAGACCAATCATACAATCGTTGGGACAAAGGTATTTCTTGGAATTGACCTGTGCGGTTTGTCATTGAACACCCGTGGGCATCAGGCTGCATCTTTGGTTCAGTTGCCTACGCTTGTATTTGGACGGGTTTGAGGGATGGAAGATCAACTCGGACGAAACTCGGTTACTGTTTTCTATGCTTGGCAATCGCCGCAGCAATCACGGGGAATATATTGTCTACAAAACGAGAGCATGCAACGAGAGTTGTACGTGGGCTTATTGATTCGGTGCTTGAACAGGACATTGCAGGTTTGCGGCAATATGTTTCTCGAGATGTTTGCGTTGAAGATGCGATTCACCGTTCATTCACAGGGACCATAGATGGTGTCATCGAAGGTGTGCGGTATGTACACAAAGAAATTCCACCCACGAGCAACACAATCATTTTGTTTGAAGTCTTTGAGCGTGAAGCAGACGCGATTGTCGAAGTCGCTGTATTGACCCGATTGAAGCGTCTTGGAACGATTCCTAGCACGTGGCGGTTTCGTGTTTCACCGAATAAGACCGGTGTTTGGAAGGTCACTTCCATTGACCCAGTCGAGATTGCTTTTCGCTCATACCGTTGATGCTACAATACGGAAATGCCACAAGTTGCTGCAAAAACAAAGATTTGGATGGATGGAGCATTTGTCGATACTGATGAAGCGTCCATAAGTGTGTTTGACCACGGTTTGTTGTATGGAGACGGATGTTTCGAAGGGATTCGTGTCTATAACGGTCGAATTTTAAAACTTCGTTCCCACGTTGAGCGCATGTTTCAATCTGCTGCTGCGATTCGTTTGCAACCTGGATATTGCATTGAAGAAATTGAAGAGGCGATCAGAGAAACTGTTGCGATCAATGATCGCCAAGATGGGTATATTCGGCTTGTCTTCACACGAGGTAAAGGAACACTTGGTTTAAATCCGTTTCTTTGCCCAAGTGCAACGGTCTTCATTATTGCTGAAAAGATAAAACTCTATCCAGACGAAATGTATGAAGATGGCATGTCAATCATTGTGGCAAAGCGCCCACGGGTACCAGTCGAATGCCTAGATCCACAAGTTAAAAGTTTGAATTATCTCAATAACATACTTGCCAAAATCGAAGCAATCGATGCTGGAGTTCTTGAAGCGTTGATGCTCAACGTAGATGGAGATGTTGCTGAATGCACAGGCGACAATATTTTTATCATTAAAAACAGAACCATAGCAACACCCCACACTGAAGCGGGCATATTGCACGGAATCACACGTCAATTTGTCATGGATTCGATCGCTCCAGCCCTCGGGTATTCAGTCCAAGAGCGCAGAATAACGCTCGATGAAGTCATCGGCGCAGATGAAGTATTCTTAACTGGGACAGCAGCTGAAGTAATTGGAGTGAGCCACATTGGCCACGACACGATTGGCTCTGGTAAGGTTGGTCCTATTACAAAAGCACTTGAAGAAGAGTTTCGAAGACGGGTTGCCCAAGACGCCCCAGAAGATTAGACGGTTGTATGCGATGCCGGGAATGTGATTACGAGTTGTGGCATTGCACGGGTCGCCTCTGTCCCGAGTGTGGAACACCATTTTCACTTCGTGATTATGAGTTTACACAACAGCGAGTCCTCTTTCATTGCCCTCACTGTGACCATGGTGTAGAAGGAAAAGGCAAATACGGTTGGCCCGATCTTACAATCGAGCAATGTGCACATTGTGGTTTGGCTACTGGGTTAGAGTACTACATCGTTCGTCCTGTTGGAGAATCTGGTTCAGTCGTTCCTGATGCTCTTCCATTTCGAATGGAGGATGGTAATTGGTTTATCCGGTATTTCAAGACTGTGTGGCTTGTCATGACCAAACCAACAATTGCGATGAGGCGAATCCCCAATCTTGAACCACTAGAAAAAGCGTGGACGTTTCTTATCACAACACTTCTCATTACAAGTGCAATATCAATGATCCCCGTACTCTTGTTCTCCGCTCCACTCATTGGGTATGGCAACACCAATGTTGGACCGAGGATTGGAAGCGTGTTGTTATTTATCCTAGTGCAATTTGTTATTGCATTTTTTCTAACGCTGATCTTTGTCTTTCTTTGGGGACTCGTGACACACTTCGTTTTGCAATTGGCTGGAGGTACGAGGTATTCATTTCATCGAACGATGCAAGCGTGCTTGTATTCAAGTGGTTCTTTTGTTTCATCAATCGTTCCCTGCGTAGGTTCCATCTTGGGCATTGTTTGGTGGTTCATATCCGCAATCAGCATGGTATCTGCAGGGCAGGGAGTGAGTAGAACACGAGCGAGCTTAGCTGTTCTTGCAATGCCTTTGATTACAACGTTTTGCTGTTGTGGTGGGTACTTCCTTTTAATCCAAGAAACACTGACTCCTGCAAGGGCAGGCATTGGGCAACCCCAACAGCCTCCACAACCTCCACCAAGCGACCAAGCAACAGTAGAAGATTTAGAACTCGTTGAACACTAAAACTCGTAGGAGAAGAACTCGATGTCTTTCGCATATTTTTTTGATACGAGTTGTTCGGTTTCTTTTGAGTAATAGTCGTGATACGAAGATTTGTTTGAAACATTAAACCGAGGCAGAGTAGCGTCAATGCCTATATTTGAACAAACTTTTGCAAAGTCGTCGCGTAACTGCTCTTGTTTTCCGACAAAGTTCACAAGTTGGTTTCCTTCGGAATCACAGATGTAACTTTTTTGTAGATAGAATTTATCATCAGATTCACAGTGCCAACGGATGTATGCATCAAAATCAGCGAATTGTTTCATGAATGTATGGCGCGTGTGACGCGGGTTTTTGACAGCGTAGGTATAGCGAGACAACGCCCACGCCCAAGGATTACGTACGAAAGCGAAGGAAAAAAATTCTTGAAACACATCTTGTCCTAATTGATGGACTACTTCATCTGCTTTGACATGATCCAAGAAAGGCTGGGGTGAGCATGTTAGCCCAGTGTATTTCCGTACCTTTGTATAAAGTTTCAACTGATATCGAAATGGCACAATCGGGGCAAGAAACCGTTGCCACGACATTGCTGCGTGGGGCATCAAAGCATTCGTCACACTTTGCCCTGCAACCTTGGGTATGTGGATAAAAATAAATTTGTGTTTCTTTGACAATAGCACTTTGTGATCAATCCGACACGGTGAGGGGGACTTCTTTGCAATCTTCGGTATGTACGATTAATCTGTCTTTGTTCAGAAGAGACCAGTCGGTAATCCTACGATCAGGTGCATTCTCGCCGTCGTGAATAGCGAGAACATTGTAAGCGTTGTCGCGTTTTGCAGGGACAAAGCCTGCACCACGAATCATGCGGCAGAGTTTTGCTTCATCTAAACACCACGTCGTCCCCGCAGCGCTCACGACATTTTCTTCGAGCATGACGGATCCCAGATCGTTTGCGCCGTACATGAGTGCGGTTTGCCCAATTGCAGGCCCCATTGTTACCCAGCTCGATCCAATCGAATACAAATTATCGAGGTACAGCCTGCTTATTGCCTGTGTTCGTAAATATGAACTTGACCCCGCAAGTCGCAATCGTCTGCCAAATTCTTTGTGCATGGATTTGTGACCCGCGCCGTCAAGTTGTGCTACGACATCTCCCGGGAAAATTTCATCGCCCGCTGTTTCGGGGAGTCGACCAAGCGGCGTGTTGTCAGGTTGGAATGGCCATGAGATGAACGAGACGTATCTCCCTCCTCCGTTAAGACCAAAATCTTCGATGCTTCGATCTTGCCATGATCTCACAAGGTCTAAATGGTGAACGCGGTCAGCAATGCCTTCGATGTGACCGAACATCATCGTGGCACTAGTGTTCATTCCAAGTTCATGTGCTACTCGCATGACCAACAACCATACTTCGGCAGTGCACTTGCCTAAACCAATTTTTTCTCGTACTGAGGGCGCAAATATTTCACCCCCTCCGCCAGGAATTGATTGCAGCCCGGCAGTTTGGAGTTCCTTGAGGACAAAGCGTATTTTTTCTTCAAGTGAAGTACCTTGGGTATTAAAAAAATGAATAAATTCAATGATTTCTGGAGGGCTGAAGGCGTGCACGTGGACTGTTGGAAAATCAATACGGAGTTGTTCAAGAAGTTCGGTATACCAAGATAAAGGGAGTTCTGGATTCATCCCACCCTGCATGAGTATTTGTGTGCCACCAATATCTACGATTTCTTTGACTTTTTGAAACAACTCTTGATGCGAAAGTGTGTACGCATCGTCTTCGTGCCCATCACGTCGAAATGCACAAAACGTGCATTTTGCGGTGCACACATTTGTGTAATTGATGTTTCGGTCGATGACGTACGTTCTTAAATGATCTCCATGAAGAGCACGGCATCTCGCGTCTGCCCATCGCCCTAATTCTGGAAGCGGCATTTCATGAAACAATCGCATTCCTTGCTCCGGCGTGATCCGAACAGATCCATCGACAACATCTTGCAACATGGCTGGGTCAAGAATATTTGCTTTTGGTTTGGTGGAAATTGCCATCGAGTCATTATACAGACCTGCAAGATGCATCGATGCCTTTTGCTAATGTGCTGCTTGACCGTAGAAGTGTTTCGATTTTTTCGGAAAGCTCGGTCTTACGTAGTTCATCATCGAACATGGGAAGGTTTATTCTCCCAGTCCAACTTGCAGTTTCAGCGGCAGCGTTTGCGATGATGGCAGAAGTTGCAAGATCACTTACGAGCATTTTGTTTGTTTTACCGAGCATTGCTTCAAGTGTTGTGAGAATGCGAATGCAAAGTTCCATTGTTCGGATTGGAACATCAATAGCCAATTCAACGGCATCACCCCATTGTTCCACCCGATTGGGATCTTCTTTGTCGAGTTTCCATAATGCATGTAGTTTGCCATACGCCGCAGCATCTGCTGCGGCGAGTTCCATGGCTTCAATTCGCGCAGTGTTCAAAAAATTACCACAGTCGTCCAAAAACGATTCGTGCTGTGCGTATTTTTCCTTACCTTTTGTGTACGCCAGAACCATGGCACCAAGTGAACTTGCAAGTGCAGCAAGGATGCCAGAAGTTGCACCTCCACCTGGAATGGGTTCTTTTGACGCTAAATCGTCAAGAAATGCGTTGAAAGTTTGTTCACCAATGGTCATGAACGAATCTCTGCCCCTAGATCACTAGTTAAACTTTCTACCACCTTTTTAGAGGGCGGGTCCACCTCTTCATGCGTTAGGGTTCGTTGCTCGTCACGGAAACGCAGTCGCAAAGTGAGGGATTTCTTTCCAGACTCGATGCCTTTACCTCGAAAAACAGTGACAAACTCAATAGCTTCAAGCCACGGCAATTCAAGAGATTCGATCGTGTTGTGAACTTGAGCCCACGAAACTTCTTCTTGAACAACCGCAGAAATATCCCGTTCGATGGCTGGTTGGGAAGGCAATGCTTTTGAGACCGCAACTGGTGGGTACGACGAGAATAATTCGCTCAACTGTAATTGTGCAACGTGGATGGTGTTGGGAACATCCCACTGCTTTTGAACAGATGTTGCCAAGCGGCCGACTGTACCAACGTGTTTTCCATTAAAAGAAACCTTGCCAGCAGGCTCTAGCCAAGTGATATTTTCGTTGTTACATACTTCAACAGTTGTTGTTGCAGTAAGCACTTGGCAGATGCGATCAAGGATGGATCGCATCTCACCAATTCCATCATCTTCCTTTGCATCAATAAGAAGAGCAAGGTCGACATGCTCTTCGTGTTGATCGCCAACAAGTTTAAACACGGATCCAAGTTCTGCGATGCGTAGTTCTTTCACACCGTTGTCATCGTTATGTTTTCGAACGCGTAGCAAACTTGGAACGATCGAAGGTCGAAGTACTGGTTCAGCAGCAGCACGGCTATCTTGTAGAAGGAGCGGAGATTCGCCATCAGCAATAAATGGAGTCGCTGCATCAATACTGACAAGGGAGTGTGTGATACATTCAATAAAGTTCATACCTGCAAGAGTGTTGAGGACAGCTTGGCGTCCAGCAGCTTCACCGCCACTTCGCGGTACACAAACTTCAACCCCATCTGCAACCCTGATGTTTTCGTACCCATGTACACGGCCGACCTCTTCAACAAGATCAATCTCGCGGGTGATATCACCTCGAAAGTAGGGGACAGTACATGCGAGTACTCCTTCATCACATGAAACGTCAAAGCCCAATCGTTGCAAGCCGCTAACCATTTCATCTTCGGAAACATCGACGCCAAGTTTTTGCGTGCAAAACGCAGATCGCATAGAGACAGTACTTGGTGTTGGAAGTTCTTTCCCATCGGAAAGTGTTCCATCACAGAGTGTTCCACTACTCACATCAAGCAAAATTCGTGCAAGTCGATTTGACGCGAGTTCTATTTGTATTGGATTAACACCACGTTCAAAACGAAAACTCGAATCGCTTGCGATGTTGTGCCTGCGGCTAGTTTCTCGAACGGTAACGGGATCGAACGTTGCACTTTCAATGAGTAAGTTTGTCGTTTCAGAGGTTACCGCAGAATCAGCTCCACCTTTTACACCAGCAAGTGCAATTGGTTTTTCAGCGTCTGCGATGACAAGATCATTTGATGTAAGTTTGATTTCTTTTGCATCTTCGCCAAGTGGTAAAAAGGCCTCACCATCTTTCGCCATGCGCACGATGATTTTTCCACCTGCAACTTTGTCGAGGTCAAACACATGTGTGGGTTGACCAAGTTCGAACAACACGAAGTTCGTTGCGTCAACAATTGCATTTCTTGGAACATCGCCTCGATCTTCGATTCGAGTACGAAGCCATTGGGGCGAGTCGGTGACAGAAGCACCTTGGATGACTCTCGCGGTGTATAGTGGGCACCGATCAGGCTCTTCATTTTGTATTGCGATGAGTTCAGAAGCAGGGCGACTATTTGTTTCAGGTGGTTGGCAAGGTGGGGGGACAAGTTCGTTTCCGGTTCTAGCAGAAATTTCTCTTGCAAGTCCAACGTGGCAAGTGCAATCACCTCGGTTTGAAGTCATCTCAAAATCCTGCCGTATGTCTCCAGAATCGAGTTCTTCAGTGCCTTCAAGGGGAAAACCAGCGGCGGTGAGCAGTTCAGCTTGCTCCTGAGCCGAGAGTTTCTCAGAGAGATAGTCATTGATCCAATTGTGAGTTACCAACATGCGTGCAGAATAGCTATTCTGCGTGGAATGAGATGGATATTTTTAATGATTGTGCCCGTTCTTTTGGTAGCGTGCAAAACCCAGCCACCCGTAACCGACCCACTCGCGATTGCTCCAAGCGACTTTTCGCTAGATGTGACGGTTGTGACGAGTGAGCCCCACACGCTCGCCCACATGCGTTCTTCAAGATATGTGGTGTTTCCTGATGGTTCGCTTCACCATGGTGATGAAGATGGCTGGGGACCAAATACGCTACCGAACAAAACTCGGCACCTGACAAGAGAACAAGTTGCGATGATTTGGAACCGGCTCGACAAAATGGGAATGGCAAATTCATCCCGTGCGAACGAGACTGTCAATTTTCAATTGCTTCCGAAACCTGAAGACGGTTCTTGTTACATGATCGCTGTTACTGCAAATGGAGAATATTGGAACTATGTTCGGTACATCGAGCAACAAGACCCCGCTGACCCAGCATTCGAATACATCATTCGATTGCTCGCGGGATATGCGTGGGCAACGGATTTGCCAGGCGTAGAAGTGTACGAAGAACCAAACCGTTACGATCTTGGTCCAGACCCTTATGAACGATACAGAGGCGAAGTGACGGAATGAAAACACTGTTGTTTCTTTTTTTGATTTTTGTTTGTGGTTGCAACGCAACGCACATACAAGGAACGGAACTTAGGCTTGAAATGAATGCACCCCAACAAGCCGTGCTGTTCGTTGTACGCAACGATGAAGTTTCCTATGGCGGGGGTTTGCATGCAGTTGAGAACACGACAACTTGGCACGGTTCTATGAACGATTCGCAAAAAACACTGTATGACAAATATATTTCTATGCTTGATACATCTCATGGTTTTACGCAGGAAGGTGTCGGAAAGTACACGATTTGCATTAAAAAAGATTTTGAACAAAAAAAACTTGTGTTGCCGCTCACTGACAAGACAGCAACAAAAATGTACGATTTACTTATGAAAGTTGCAGATGCACGATTGAACGCAACGCTTGATGCACTGCCAAAACCAAGTGTAGATGCGCTGTTACAAAACAGGGGGTTGGGTGAAACTCAATGAACCATTTAGAAAAACTACTTGCTGGAAACGCTCGATTCATTTCACAAAAAACCGAAGCTGTGAACTCAACAAAGTTGCGTGCTCAATTGGCAACTGGGCAATCACCTTTTGCAGCCATTCTATGTTGTGCTGATTCAAGAATCGCCCCTGAGATCGTGTTTGACCAACCGCTTGGAGAACTCTTCGTCTGTCGTGTTGCAGGAAATGTGCCCACGCCAGAAATTATTGAAAGTCTTGAATATGCAGTCGGGCATCTCGGAGTTCAGCTCATCGTGGTTGCTGGGCACGCTTCGTGTGGTGCGGTGACGGCTGCGTTTGAAAGCGATCACCCCCAAGGATTGTTTAGTCAAATTGCACTCTCACCTACTCCCAACTTAGATGAATCAATTGCGCATAATGCAACACAAGGCGCGAAAACAATTCTAGATCAATCACCCCTTATTTTAGAGGCAGTCGAATCAGGAAACGCAACAGTAGTTTCAGGTGTGCAAGATATTGCTTCTGGTACGTTCACCGTGCTTGATCGTTATCAAAAATAGACTAACCACGGGTTACGTACATGCATGGGTTTGCACGATTCTCGGAGCGAACATGAAAAAGAGGCAAGCCGTAGGCTTCCCTCTTTGAAGTAGCGCTCCTTTGCAGGACTCGCACTATTTCAATGCGTAGCATTGGAATAGACCGAAAGTCCTGCGGGGTTTGTTTCAAAGCCCGCAATCGTGGCCTTGCCACGATTCTCGGAGCGAACATGAAAAAGAGGCAAGCCGTAGGCTTCCCTCTTTGAAGTAGCGCTCCGAGCAGGACTCGAACCTGCGACCTACGGTTTAGAAGACCGTTGCTCTATCCAGCTGAGCTACCGGAGCCAAGGTTGGGCATTGTACGCGAGTCCTTGTATCATGCCCAATTACGACCATCCTTTTGGTCGTCGGGCCGGTAGCTCAGCGGTTAGAGCTAACGACTCATAATCGTTCGGTCCCCGGTTCGAATCCGGGCCGGCCCATTACAACCGCTTCGTTGCTGCCATTTGAGGGTTTACTATCAAGACGAAACACAAACACTTTGGATTCTCACTCATCGGACTGCTCATCTCACTTGTGTGCATTGTTGTTCTATCAGCAATCATGATGCGTTCTATGAATACAACGATTACGGGAAATGGTGAGGCAACACCGCAATCTGTGTGGGGCATGCAAAACCAGATTCAACTCCAAACGATCGTGCAATCACTTATCGCAGATTCGTTTGGTCGAAACAATGATTTTTTAGTACCAAGTGATTTGTCTGGTAGTTTGGACGTTTCGGAAAACACATCAGCAAATTTCTGGTCTGCAATAATTGCGCAAAACATCGCCACTCCAGAACTACTCATTGCCAAAGGAGACAACGGTTGGGTGGAAGAGGCTTCGTATAGTTGGCGAGCAATCAACACGCATGAGGGTCAACATTGGGACCCAAATTTTTCTGTTAATTTCAACACAATGTCAAATGTTTCGTATGCGCACATGCCACTCTATGGCGATCGTCTGAAACGATGGTGGCGAAACGACGCACGGGGTGTTTTTCCAATCATAGGAAACAGGGGTCCTCGCGGGGGTCAAGCCCAAACGGACTCATTTACATTAGATGGGGATGGGCAATGGCGCGGCTGGGTTTGTTACAGCGATGGCTCGATCAAGTGGCAAGAACAAACAGAGACGCCAATTAAATGGTCGCGATCAGATAGTGCGGGGAACGATAATTTGTTCATTCTTGAAGGTGGTGACAACAAAGATGACGCGATGTTGGGTGTCACTTCCGAGATGACCGAAGATGGCCCTGTTTTTATCTGGGATTAAACGAACCGCGGGTAAGTTTATGTAATGTGCTGAAGCCCATTGGTGGCATCGTCGATCAGCTGTTTCGCAGAAATACCACTACCAACAGCCCGTTTCATCCAGAGGTCAGGAGTCAAGCGACCAATCGAACAGATCCGTTTTGTTTCAGCAGCTAAATCTTTACCTCGCATGTGAGATTTGATTTGATGGCTGATGACGTGACCAATTGTGTAATCAGCTAGGTAGAGTGGATACCCAATCATGTGTTGATATGCCGCGAGAATGTGATAAGGATCTTCACCAAATTGATCTTTGAAATAGTTGTCCCACACATCATCTGCAATTGATAGCATTTGATCGCGTAACTGTTCTGGAGTTGCTTCAGGGTTTTTGTATAACCATCGCCATGTGTAAAGTTCAACGAGTGAAGGTCCAGCTATTTGGCACGCAGCAAGCAATCCTTCAACAGAAGCATATGCGAATGATTTTTCTTCATCATCTTCGAGAATGCCAACAACCTCTCTCGCTTTGTTTTGATACAGAAACGCAAATGCTTCTGTGCACGCAGTGTTTGGGACATTACGAAGTAATGGTCGTGGAACAAAATGAGTTGAAATTAATTGTTCTACATTGTGACCAAGTTCATGCATAGCAGTATCAAACCCGTCCCAGCCTAGGCGATCATCTAGCCTGTTCGTACGAAGCCACGCGTGGTATTCAGGAATACCCGGCCGCATCGCATGACCAGCACCTCTAGCTATTTCTACGGTAACTCTTGTACCTAAAAATACAGCATCTTCGTCGGAATATCCAAGCCCTCGTAGCACCTCTGGTAACTTGTCTTGAAACACATGTTCATCTTGAAACATCGCGGTGACTTTTGCATCAAGTTCAGCTGCACTTCCTGATTCACCAAGATCTTCGAGATAAATATCAAACGATTCGAGCGGTCTGCCAAGTTTTTTGGACATACGGTTCGCGATGTCTTTTCGAACGGGAGCCTCAAGCAATTCGATCATCAGTGCTTCAACTGCCTCTTCGGGGATTTCTCGTTCTAACTCGAACTTTCGGGCAATTGCAGTTGGGTGTTCATCAAAATATTTGTCGTACTCGTTTGCAACAGACCTCTGCGAAAGTAACTGTTCGTATCGAACTGGTCCAAGAAGATCACGTGCCTCTTCACCATCGATCGTGTTCATCTGTGGATCCCACTTGCCTTCACATGTTGAATTCATCACACTTTTTGGCAGTGTTCCATCGATGTGCCTTCCCATCACCCACGAAAGAGCACGCTGTTTGTCAATACCATGTTCTTCGGTGTATCCCGCTTTGATTTCTTCACGAATCAACCAGTGAGCAATCAGTTTGCGATCTTTCTCAAACCATGTTCTTCCCTCTGTATCAACCATACAGCCGACTGGCACATGAAATTCACTTACAAACATATCTGCATCATGCTCTAACTTTCTCGCCCTATCGTTTACTTCCGCAGGTACCCGTGGTCCGAACGCCCACCCTGCACGTACTTCAGCCCACTGATCTGTTGACCACGATTCTCCCTCTGCAAGCATTGAAGCAAGGGAAGGTCGATCAAAATTAAGAAGAGCAACAAATGCAATTTTTTGTTTGTAAAACTGATCAGAAAGATCAGGGCACGGATCAAACATTGCCATCAAGTTGTCTACTTCTGGCATTTCATCACCGCGTAGATCAGTCCATCTTCGCAAGTGCCGACCTATTTCATACAGGTGTCCACCGATGCAGCAGAGAGCCTTTTCGTACCTACCGAGCAACCGTTGTTGATCTGCTTCATCAGCTACAAAATGCTCAATACAAAATGCTTTGAATGCTGCTTCATCTCCATCTGTTTCCTGCCAGCGATTTGCCACTCGAGTGACACCCGCTTCAGCTCTTGGATGATTGATTGCGTCAATAGTTTCTTTAACAGGTAATGTTTTCATGGAGTGCATCATAAAGGGATGCGTGAAGGTTGTGGTTTGATGCTATTCCACCACTTGCGATTGGAGAAAACTTACCCCCTGACTCCTGAATTATTGGAAGCCAAGGAATAATATCCCAAGGGAAAAGGAGGGGTTCTACAACGGCGTCTACTCGACCAGTACAAAGCAAGAGATACGCAAAGCAATCGCTCCATCCCCGAATGGATCCCGCATGTGTAAGTAACGATTCATAGAGTTGTTCACTTCCAGTTTCTTTGTAATAATCAAAAGAAGTCGTGCAAATCATCGCATCGTTCAGGTTCTCAACAGAAGAAACCCTTGAAGGGTACTGATATGTCACCCCTTCTCCAACGACAGCAGCAATGGTCTCTCCAATTGCAGGGAGGTTCGCAGCACCCGCGAGTACCTTGCCGTTTGATTCAAGACCGATCAAGGTTCCAAACAGAGGGACACCTCGAGCGAAAGATGCGGTGCCATCGATAGGGTCAACAACCCATCGGTACCCGCTCGTTCCCTTGATTTCTCCATACTCTTCACCTAGAAACCCATCGTCTGGGAACCGATCGAGAAGCGCGGATCTTGCTCGCATCTCAGCCTCTCGATCCACCTCGGTAACGATGCTTCCATCTTTTTTAGTATCAAAAGTAAGTTTTTTCTGATGAAAATGGGAAAAAACGAACGATCCTATACCCTCAACCGTACTGTTGAGAGCGCTAATTCTGGCATTTTGGAGGTCCATAGTTTGTCATCGTATACCCAATACTGTCCTATAACGACGCCCTGTACGCTGTACAGCCCGCGATTTTGTCGAAAAAATCGATATGGGCGAAACAGGATACCTAGTTTACCAGTGAATTGTAGGAAACCATTGCCAATACAAGAGTTGGAACTTTTCTCGCTGCGGGTTCGTGGTAGAGTATGGAATGAGCCCTGGTGGGCAATCAATGGTTGAAGGCATGAATCTGCACCAATACATCTTGAAGAAACTGCTTGTACCCCTAGTGTTCATAGGGGTTTGTGTGCACTTTTCATCTGGGGAAACAATCAATGTGCCTCAAGATGCTCAAACTATTCAGGAAGGGATCGACAAGGCACAAGGGGATGACATGGTGCTCGTCGCTCCGGGTCGGTACAACGAATCAATTAATTTCAATGGGAAAGCGATTACGCTCAAGAGTGAGAAAGGGCCAGCTGTCACGATCATCGATGGTTGGAGAATTGGTGACAGTGTTGTGAAATGTGTCAGTGGCGAGGGGCCAAGCACGAAAATCGATGGCTTTACGATTACTGGTGGTTCGGGAAACACAGAGTTGTATGGAGATGAAGAAACAATCGGAGGTGGGTTACTCTGCCTGCATTCAAGCCCAACAGTTTTGAATTGTATTTTTGTTGAAAATGAAGCAAGTTATCACGGTGGTGCGATATACAACGGCGAGCGAAGCAACACAGTCGTTCGCAATTGCCAAATCAGATCGAACAAAGCAGAACGGGGTGCAGGCATCTACAACACCAAAGGTTCACCTGAGATTCGTGACACTAAACTCTCAGAAAATTATGCTAGTTATGGTGGTGGTGGGATGTATAACTTTGGCTCAAAAGCTAGAGTGATCTCTTGCACCTTTCGTAAAAACAAATCCCAGTTCAACGGTGGGGCACTGTACGATTACGATAGTGCAGGACGAATAACGGACACGATATTTAATAACAACATTGCGATGTTCAGTGGCAACGCCGTGTACCGTGGGTATCGCTCTGCAACATACATTGAGGGTGTCGGCGATTCAAGCTTCTTCATAACAGTACACGATACAATCGAAGGAACCGGCGGTTATATGGTTGCACGTGGCCGAGCAACCGGAGCATGTTGTGTCGGGACGGGCTGTTTGATCGTGGATGAACAGTCGTGCGTTCAAGCAGGGGGTTCATGGCTTGGTCCAAACACGAGTTGTGAAGAGCAGGTGGCTGCAGCGTGCCCAAAACCAAATACTGGCGACATCAACACAGACGGCGTCGTGGACATGATGGACCTTGTTCTGCTTATGACAAGCATGGAACAGGGAAAAACAAACTAAGTCAGACTACAGTCAGACTACAGTAGCTCCATCCACTCGAGGAATAACGATGTAAGATCAGTGACGGGAAGCGGATCGTCTACGATCGTTGCGTCAGTTGGGGGAATGAGGATTGGAGGCGTTGCCCCCATTGATGGAAGGCGACCATGGGAGCCACGGACAACTGAGGGATCTATCTCTATGACATCAAACACCGTCGAGAATCCTAATTTTTTTGCCAATAGTTTCAACGCAATTCGTGGCTTGCTGCCTTTCCACCCCTTTGCTAAAAAAAGTTCGCGTGGGTCGTAGCCCGGTTTTCTGTGAATGTCTACAGTTTGTTGATAGTCAGGCGCACAACTAGGGTCTTCCCACCAGTCATGGGTGAACCAAAAACCATCTTTTGCAACTACAACGATCTCCCCACTACGCGTATGAGACAGTTCTCCCAAGGAATCGTGTGTGTAGATGTGTTCGATCCCAGTGGTGTTTTGAAGGATCGTGAGAATTTCTGAAACACGCGTTTTATCTTTTACATAAATATGTGCAACTTGATGATCGGGAACAGCGAACGCTTCGCTTTTTCCAGCGTCAAGATACTCTCGTCCCCGTTCTTGTCGTATCGCAAGATATCCCTTGCTGCGAAAGAGTGTATTTAATGCAACGCTATCATGAACTTGGTCAATGCCATATTCACTTAACAAGCAAATCGAGTAATTTTGTGATGAAAAATGGTCGGCGAGTTTTCCGACTTCGTTGTCTATTCGTAGTAGTTCATGTTCGATTTGCGGATGCGAAGGTCCAAACTTTTGCAGGGGATAATCCAAATGAGGAAGGTATATACAGACGAACGTAGGATCATGTAACTGCTGAACACGAATCGAAGCATCTGCGATCCATTTCGTAGATTCAATTCCAGCGTTAGGTCCCCAAAAAGAAAAAAGTGGGAATTGCCCGAGTTCATGCTGCAACGTGTTTCGTAGTGGTGTTGGGTTTGTCCACAAATCAGGAAACTTCAACCCATTCGCAGCGTAGAGAGGACGTGGAGTGACGGAAATATCAACCGTCGAATACATGTTGAACCACCAAAACATGTTTGCAGAGGTAAACGCTGCATTGCGAGATTTTGCGATATCCCAGACCATATCACCGTGAACAAGCGAGTTGGATTGTCTCCAAAAATGTGTCGAATGTGTTTTTCGCTCATGCCAACCATTTGCAACAATGCCATGGCTACTTGGTGCTTTGCCTGTGAGGATAGAAGACTGCACAGTAGAAGTGACTGCAGGTAGCGTGGGGATCATGTTGCACGTAGCACATTGATTTGCAAGAGCAGTGATCTGAGGAGTATGTTTCCCAAGGTGATTTTGGGATAATCCGACAATGTTGATAACTGCGAGTTTCTTCATATTACGTGCCAGGTATTTTTTGCTGAAATGCGATTGTAATCAATAGGCATAATCCAGAAAGAACCGCAATCGTTACTTCTCCAATGATAACGAGGTAGAACATATCGAGAATACAAAATCCTGCAAGAAGGGCATGAATGCCGTGTACTGGTTTTTCAAAAAGTAGAAACATAACGATTGTGGTTGACAGTAGGGCGATGCAACCGATCCAAGCAAACATCATCCACAATGCATGATAGGGAGAGTAAAAGAGAACAGCAGGTACTATGAAGGCAGGAAGAACAAGGAGAACAAGCCACGCCCGCTTCTTTTTATTCGTTGCTTCTTCACGAGCAATGTATGTTAGCGCCGCGGTGTACCATCCAATACCACCAGCAAACACAAGAAGGGGGAGGGCTTGGAAGTGTACATCGAACGCAGTGAACGCGACAAGATACGTCAACCCCCTGCATACACCCATACATAGGAGTGATGAGATGAGTGCTCGATGGAAAAAAGTGTATGCTAAGACAAAGGAAACAAGTAACACCATCAGTAGCCCAGCGAGTAGTTGTGTTTTGAATGCGAAAGCAATCGCGAAAGCGAGAAGAGTGATTCCTACAATCGTGGCTTGTTTTTTTGAAATAATGCCTTGTGGAATTGGACGGTCTGCACGATGTTGTTTGTCATAATTCAAATCAACAACATCGTTGAGCACGATTCCACCTAAGTACGCGCAAAGAATTGCAAACGAAATGTAACAAAGTGTTCGAAGCGGAGAAAAATATGGAGCAATGGTGACATCTTCCCACTGCAAACGGTTTGCTGCGATGGCAAGACCAAGACCAACCAATGCATTGCTCAAAATCGTGGGTGTGTTACTTAGGCGTAACAACTGAAACCATGCGTTGGTACTACTCATGGGTTGATTCTAGTTCTACTTGTGTGTTTGCCCAGCGAATTTCCGAAGAAATGGACTCAATGATAGAATGATCTTTGAACGTTTCGGGCACTACATCCCATGTATACGTTTCTACTTCCCAAACTGTTTCGTTCGATTTTGGCAAGAGCGGGATCGTCCGTAGTACATCGAGTTGGGATGTTTGAAGGGGCCCAAACCGTTTTTGATGAATTGGAACATGAAAATGGACACGCCAACTTCCCGTAGCAGTGTGTTCTAGAGCATCTGATAAGTTTTCATAAAACTCCAATTGCTCATCTTCAAGGATTGTGGTTTGGTGGAGATAGCGAGGTTCATGAAGCATTCGGAGGTTGTCTTTTGCGTGTACTGTTTCACCCTGATTGAGTTTTGAAAAATCGATTTCAATCGCCGATGAAAGTTGTACTTTTCCGATCTCCAATCCCACTTGTGCATACTGTGCAAGCGAATCGGATGGATTTTCTCTCATCACTGCTGCGTGGCATGTGTCATAGCACACTCGAAGATATCTTCGAACACGATCATCATCACCAAATTGTGTTTGTACAAACATAGCAAGATCAGCTGCTGTTTGTAACCTGCATCCTGGTTCTGGTTCCACATCTAGATGTACAAGTTTCCCAGTTTCTTGTTCGATCTTTTCAAGGTGATCGATGCACTGAAGGAGCAATTTTGCAGCAACTTCATCTTGATTCCACGATTCACCCCAACCCAAGGGTAGTGTGGAAATACTTCCGCTTTTGTTTGTAGGGAGTAATTCTGAGAGAATGGTTGCAAGTTGGTTTGTATAGTCCAACCGATCCAATTCGCACCACGTCGGTTGGTACACCGATTTCCCGACGATCTGCTGGTGAAAATTCCCAAATGGAAACCCATTCAACGAGCGAGTAGTGAGACCACATTCATGGAGTACATCTTGTAAACGTCGTCCCGTGTCTTTTTCGAGTGAGTCATTTGGCAACCACAAACCAAGTTCTAAGGGGAACCCGACTTGTTGTTGAACAGCCTGCGCATAGGTTCTCAGATTCAAAACGATTTCATCGAGTGTATTCCCAGAGTGGATGTTGGTGCAATACCCAATCATCATGCAACCGAAAAGCGGCCACTCTTCGATAAAAACTCAAAAGGGTTTTTGTATGAGATTCGATCGATTGTTTCTGCTTGGTGCCCTCTATTTGCGAGCTCGTTGCGGCATTTTGGAACAGCGAGTGGATCGCTTGGTCCCCAATCGCCAGCAGAGTTGATCCAAAGACGATCTGTACCACAGAGTTCAATGATGTCTGCCGCGCGTTGCGGTGTGCACTTGCTGTTGGGATAGAGCGTCATGCCAGCCCAAAATCCACGTTCGAGTACAGCACGTACAGTGTGCTCTTCAACATGATCGATCAACACCCGATCTGGGGAGAGGGAAGTATTCTCAATTGCATCCATGATCAATTTTGTACCCTTTAACTTATCCTCTAGATGAGGCGTGTGCACCAATACGAGTTGTTCGTATTGCTCTGCTAACGCGAGTTGTTCTTCGAGAATGACCAATTCATTTTTGCTGTTTTTATTGAGTCCGATCTCACCAATACCAAGTACCGTTGGTTGGTCTAAAAACTCTGGGATTATCGAGATAACTTCTCTTGCAAACCCAACATCTTCTGCTTCTTTTGGATTGATACATAACCAACAGTGGTGGTTGATACCATAATGTGCGGCACGTTTTGGTTCTGTGTCAGTCAATTGTCTGAAGTAATCATAAAACCCCTGGGCACTACTTCGATCAAATCCTGCCCAAAAGGCTGGTTCCGTAATCGCAACGCACCCAGCAAGTGCCATGCGTTCGTAATCGTCAGTTGTTCGGGAGACCATGTGAATGTGTGGGTCGATATACATGGATTAGGCGGTTCCTTTGTTCGGAGCACCCGCTGCGCCTTTTTCCCCAGCAGTTTCAAGAGGGTCTTGTGATTGGTCACTTAACAATTGCAGGATTTTTTCAGTACGACCCGTTTCTTCACGAAGCAATACTTCGATGCACTCCTTTAATGCTTCAACTCTAAAATCATCGGTATCGCCTGTGCATCTGTCGAGTCGATCAAGAAATGCAGCAACATCAATCACTTTTGCACGGTGTTCTAAGAAATACCGATCGACTGCTTCTTTATATTGTAGAGGGCATGTGGGTTTCGATTGCATTGCTACCCTGATTTTAGCTGTTATTGCAACTTTTGTATTGCCTGTTGCACAATAGATTCAGGAAGTTCATGAACTTCGGTTGGTTTTGCTATATCTTCTAAGAGAAGAATCGTGAGTTCCCCTCCAAGGTGTTCTCTGAACTCTTCAATGCCATCGAGCAGTTCGCTGTCAAAAATGCACGGGTGTGTTGTCGGTAACCCTAAAGATCGAAGTAACTCGAATGCGTCTAAAGCGACATCTTGATTGAGTAAACCAAGTTCCACGCTGCATTGAAGATCTATTGAGAGGCCAATTGATACGGCTTCCCCATGTGTGAGCTCATGATTGGTCATTTGTTCAAGTTTATGCGCAGCCCAGTGTCCAAAATCCAACGGTCTTGCTTCATTTCTTTCGAAGGGGTCACCACCATTTGCGATATGTTCAAGGTGTAACGTTGCAGAGTCAGTCATAAAAGAAGCCATGACATCGAGATTTCTTTCGAGAATTTCAGGCACGCTTTGTTTGAGATCAACGTAGAGTTCCCTGTGTTTTACAAGCGAGACTTTTACAACCTCGCTGAGTCCTGAAATCCAGTGGCGATACTCAAGGGAACGAAGTAGTTCGTAATCATTAATTACAGCAAATGGCGGATCGAACACTCCGATGAAATTTTTCTTTCCAAATTTATTCAACCCGTTTTTTACACCTACACCAGAATCACAAGCAGAAAGGGTTGTCGATGGCATCCGCACGAGCTGCAGACCACGGTGGGCGATCGATGTTGCAAAGCCAACTGCATCAAGCATTGCGCCACCACCAATCGCAAGTACGGCGGATTTGCGGCACATACCGAGTGTGTTAATCTCACCAAGGACTTGATCTAACACACCTGTACCTGTCTTTGCAGACTCACTGCCTTGGACAATTCTGAGGTGTACATCCTGAATTTGTGAATCAGAGATCCACTTTTTAACTGTTTGAACATATGTTTGATTGGTTACATCAATTCCACTATCAATCAATATGAGCAATGTAGGAGGATTGAGTTTTTGAAGCACTTGCGTAACTTCACCCCCAATACGAAATGCATTTCTCGTGCACCAAAGTTGGTGATTCCACGCAACTGTAAATGATTGATTGAACTTCTGGGGTTCGGTCACTGCAAATCCAAATCTCTTTTGAGAGGTAATTGAGGTTCCCATTCTAACCAGTCTTCCTCACTCTCAATCTCTAAAGGAAATCCGAATCCAGCAGGAGCTTTGTCTTCTGGGGTATCAGGCGTTGCAAGCTGTATGCCACCCTTTAGAAGGGATGAAACTGGCCCGATGTCAAGTGATGCACCGGACCAACCTAGATCAAAATCAACACCACTCACTGACCAGAACTTTGTGTTGAGACGAATGAGGTTGACATAGTCTTGTTGCACGACAATGTCGATGAGTACTGAAGTAGCATTTGGGGCGAATTGGATGGTTCGAACATCCCCAACCTCTAATCCTCTATAGAACAAGGGTGTCCCTACTGTGATGCCGTGAACAGAACTCGCAACAAGTGTGAAGTTTGTACCTTCAGCTTTTTCTCCTGAAATTGTTTGCGAAGCAGAGCCTGTAAATACATGCGCTAGTTCACCATTTCCTACAGAGAGCGTGAGATATCGTGGGCTGATGATCGTGTCGAGCCCAGCTACCCCTTCAAGCGAAATTTCTGGATGTACGATCCACCATGTTGTTCCTACACGTGCGACATCTTGGGCAGTTGCATGCAGTCTTGCTTCTACGATGACCTTCGAAGCATCACCATTGAGTTGTACATGCTCAACTCTTCCAATGACAGCCCCGCGATACATGACAGGCGCATCTTTTGTTAAACCATTCGCGTTATCAAACGTGATGGTAACAACTGGGCCTCGCTCATGGAGCCACTGCAATAGGAGGAGAAATGCGATTACTGTTGCAAGAAGTGGAATGAACCAAGCAGCAGAAACTTTTGCGTTTGGTTTTTGTGTAACAGTTGCTTTTGGTATTTGGTCGCTCATTGGGTTGTATCTCTAGAGTGCCAGAACAGGTGAGGGTCAAAACTCGCAGAGGCGAACATCGTAAGTAAAACAACTGCGGTAAAGGCAACGATGCCAGGTCCTGGAATGACTGTGGCGATAGATCCAAGCTTGACCGTTGCTACAAGAATGGCAACAAGGAATACATCCAACATCGACCATCTCCCAATGCCTTCGATGATGGATAAAAGTGTAAACCGCCTTTTGGGACATTCACTATTCCAACAAAAACTTACATAGAAAAGCCCAAGAATCTTTCCTAATGGGATCACTATAGAGCAAAGAAATACAATCACAGAAACAGTTGGTGATCCACTTTTCCACAATTCAGTGACACCCTCCCAAATCGTACTTGCACTACGGTACCCAAGGCGTTCTACTGAGATGATTGGTAGTAGCATTGCTGGGAAAAACAAAATGATTGCAGAAATCGAAAGGGCAAGTGTTCTTTGTATCCCGCGTGGTGTATGTCTGTGTATTCGTGAAGTACAGCGGCAACATTGCGCGACGCATTGCGGTGGGACTGTTGGTAACAGTTGTTGTTGCCCGCAACTACGACAGATGATGAGATGACCCTTGGAATGCATAAGAGGGTGAAGTTATTGAGAAACAATTTTGCAACCATGAATTGCAAAGGGCTGGTTTGCCAAGAGGCCAGTCGATTGGCATTGTCCACGAATGACGAGCGTTGTGTTTGCGAAAACAGTTCCATCGGTGCCAAACTCGCTCGCAACCGCTTCATCAAATGTACAAAGTGCACCTTGACCGTTTTGCTCTAGCGTGATGGTATAGACACCCTCCTTTGTCAAACCGTATGCAACGACAGTGCCTTGAACGTCCACTACAGTGTGATTAAAGTCACACGATGCACCAGTTTGTAGAAACGCAGTATGAAGTTCATCAATTGGCACGAGCTTGATGTGTTGATCACCGCTCTGGCTAACAACTCTCGCGGCCTTCGTTGTTGTTTGAAGCCCGATAGTCGATCCACAACTCATGAGAGCGAGGGTTGTTATCAGAAGTGAAAAAAATGTTCTCATGGATACGCTCCTTACTGTGAATAGTATCAGGCAGTGTAGATGGAGGAACACTCCATGTAATCCTCCTAATCCGAAAACTACCTTGCTGATTGTTGGAATTGGAGGTGTTGTGAATGATGGATCGATTGTCCAATGTCGATATGTGGTGGCGGCTCTCTTCGTAGAGTCTTGATAATCGAAGACAAAGATCCCTCCAAACGCGCATTTTTGCTTCATTTGACGAAAACTCCATACCAGTGTGGTGATTCCATTCGTAACGGGAAGGGGAAATACCCCCGTTTTTTGCCTGATAATGGGCATTTGTGCTTTTTTTGGGGAAACCGGTTCACAAATAGGTATGTAGGTGCCTATGAGGTGCACCTGTCGAGATGGTCTCGACCATGAAATTCACCCTCACCTCGGAGTTCGAAATGACAACTTTACCCCTGACATTGGCCATGATCGCCTTGTCCACAACAACAAACGGTTCGACATCACCAGCAGATTTCAACAATGATGGCGTCGTTGACACAACCGACCTCATCACACTCACAAGCGCCATTGGCACGCCATGTGATACGAATTGCCCAACAGATCTTAATACTGACGGCGTGACTGACCAACAAGACATCTTGGTTTTGATGCAAATGTGGGGCGCTGTTGAAGGTTGGGTTAGCCCTAACACACAACCACAAAGTGGAACAAACTCAGAACCACAAAATGGAACAAACTCAGAACCACAAGTTGCAACTCACCCTAAAGATTTGAGTTGGCAGGGACAAGGTCCAGTTCTTTATGATGCGATCTACTACGATCAATACACCGAACTATTCAGCCACGGTGGACCTTGGCGTTGGCAAACAGCGCAAGATTATAATCAGGGTGAATATGCAAAGGCTTGGGGCACTGCTAATAATGTAGTAGCGCAACCAATGGTGTATGGTTCGGTTGATTGGGATCATGACAACCAACTAACCGACGAAGATAAAGCAAATTTTGTCATCTGGTTGGACGCAT
>JASMLY010000060.1 GCA_030748455.1 Phycisphaerales bacterium
CGTCGTTGACCAAGATTCAATTTAATTGGTGGGCCACAATTACGCTGTTTTTGCGCGCAAACACAGTGAGTGGCTCTCCCTGCGCATACAGAAAAGGAGTTTACGTATGTCACTATTTCGATCAATGTTCCGACGTAAGTACATGGTTGGGGACAATGCCTTAAAACCAGCAATTATCAGAGCTGCTGCACGATATCTAGAGTATGCAGAAAGGCAGTCATTGCCAACAGGAATATGTATATCAGAGTGGATTTGTCAACCCAGAAACCAGTTGAGCAAACCAGAGCAAGCCACCAAAAAAGCCGCACTGAAGTTGTTCAACTCGTGGGTTCTGAACAAAACCAAAATCCCGTTCGAGGCAAAAGAATCCATTCCACCTAGGGTATCACTTGCTTTAGATTTTTTAGATAGTACTTGCCAGGGGTCAGACGAAAATCTTTTGAGGAGTTGTTGCGAGCCCACCACTATAGACGAACGGGTTCTTGACGAGGATGAGCGGGTGTTCAAATCAACCGCACTAGAACTTCTTCGGAATTGGTTTAATGGTGAAATTGAAATCGAGGCAGTTACACCACACAAAAAAATACGATTCAAGCGAGAAGAAGAACCAAGAGCCAATAAATCTAGAAAACCAGAAAGGAAACAGCAAGATTAAAAAAACATGTTCGCCACTTCATGCAACACATTTACTGACAACTGCCAAACGCTGCAACGACGGCGAGTAAATCAGAAATGTTAATCTCGTCGTAAGGCTCAGCAATTTCGGCGCCATTTCCAGTTGTACCCCAGTCAGAAATGAGCACTAAAAGATCTGCAACATCAACCACACCATCTGCATCGACATCTTCGATGCAGGTGATGGTTGCGTTGCCAACATACGTCTGCCAACCCTGATTCGTTTGATATTCGCCGATGTACCAAAACCTCGTGTCATTGTTTGGATCAACAGTCATGTCAAAGTAGTCGCCCCATCTTCCATCAGCACCATGGGTACCCGTTGCTACCTGTGTTGGTACACCGAATTGTCCAAGCGTGTCATCCTGTTTTCGCCCAACTATATATAGCTCTGGGTATGTTGAACTATTTGCGCTTGCAACCACAATGGCCACTTCACCACGCTTGTTCGCAGCAACAGCCGGAAAAAATGTGGATTGATTTGTAACTGGTGTGTCACCACTTTGTAAAAGAACCGGTGCGGTTGACGGCCAAGACGAAAGATCAATTTCATACCACCGGCTCACCGCCGTTACGCCACTACCCGCAATACCGTGTGCGGTCCACAGACTTCCGTTTCGGTAACAAGCGTTCATAATTCTTCCATCAAGCGCGCTGATTGAACCGCCGGGGTTTGAAACTCCACCAGGCGTGCCGTGGTTTGGAACAGCAACAAACTCGCTTACAACTGAGGGGTTGAGCGGATCGTTGATATGGGCGATACGGAGTTCTGTGCTGTTTCTTCGCCCAACAAAAAACGCCGAGGGTGAATCGCCATACTGCTGCGAACACTGCATACTTACATGTCCAGACTTTCGAATGTCTGCAATAACCACTGGGTCGCCCACGAGCATTGGCGTTTTATCAAATATACGATACAACACACCGCCAAAACCACCGTTGTTTAGCCCAAACAAATTGTTGGTGACATAGTAGAAATCTGCATCAAAACCAAGCCCGGGATAATCCACCCAGTACGTGTTTCCGTTGCTTGTATTGGTGACCACGGACCAAGTTCGGTATTTATACCAAACGCCATTTGGATCGCTGTCGTCACTGACTGCGATTGTAATCCATGACTCGTCGTATCCATATTGTTCCAACGCAAGAACGACGAACCGCTCTGCGTGTGGATCATAAAAACATTTTGGATCAAACGTAAAATCGCCACCACCGACTTCTTCAAAGAAACCAGGGTTGCCAGTGCTGTCTAGGTTTGCTGAAAACTCTTCGTTGCCATCCTTGTCGTAAAACGCAATCGCCATGTTCACTGTTACTACAACGTGGTTCGGTCCAACAGCAAGGCTTGGGTCGGGCGGCGACCACGGCGTATTGACAATCGCTTCAAAACCTCCCTCATCATGAATGATGGTGTTTGAATTGCCCCAACCAGATCGAAGCGAGTTTGGTGGGCCATTCTCATTAAAGTCAGGCTTCTTGTGCGGCGGTAAATATGTAGCCGGTCGTGGGTGTGGTCCCTCTGCAGCCCCTTTGAGTTGGTGTTTGTCTGCGAAGGAATTTGTGTTGATGATCGTAGGCGTAGCTGTCCAAAAATCAGGAACGTTGTCTTCAGACAGATCAATCGTGGGCACGTCTGTGGGGGTGACCCACGTTTTTTTGTTCGGGCGAGGCCCCTCTGGTCCCCACGCAGCGTTTGGAGTACAGCCCATAATGAGCACAAAAGAAGCGATGATGATAGTTTTCATAGGAATAGACTACCATCAATTTGACCATATACCAAATACTTGGTGCACAGCACCAGGGTGGCGGGCATGCGGTAGAATGTGGGGTTCGATGTCATCGCAGCCACCAAAACAATCTCAAAAAATAGCGATTATTGCAGCCGAAACTGGGTGGGGATCGGGGCATCTTGCTGCAGAGCGGGGGCCAGCCTTACTTTTTAAGGAAGGGTTAGCCGACCGCCTTGGTGCTGCGGTTGCGAGGGTGCCCTCTCAACCATCAATGGCTGAGGGAGAATTGCAGCCCCGCGAGCAGGAAATCGCCATTATGCACCACGCAAGCCGTGTTTCAGACGCTGTGCTTGATGCTGTTCAAAAGGGGATGTTTCCCGTTGTCATAGGCGGCGACCACACCTCTGCAATCGGATTTCACACAGGACTCGCAAGGGCATTTGGTGAAACAGGCACGGTGTGGATTGATACACACCCAGATCTCAACACCCCCGAAAGTAGCCCCTCAGGAAACATCCACGGGATGGTTTTGGCAGGGGTGCTCGGGAGGGGATCTCTACGGATGCTTGAGGTAACTCAATCTTGCCAGATGCAAGATGCGCATGTTGCGATGGTAGGAATTCGTTCAATCGACGCAGGTGAACAAGCATGGCTTGATGAGGGGAACATCAATTGCATGACTATGGACATGGTTCGAGATCGCGGGCTTTCGTTGTGTATGTTGGAAGCAATCGGAACCGCGAACCAAGCAGAGGCGGGGTACGGGTTGACGATTGATCTTGATGCAATCGATCCAAGCCAAGCGCCGTTTGTCGCAACACCTGTTGATGGTGGGATCGACGCACACGAACTTACTCAAACACTTTTAGACCTGCCTCGCAAAGACCGACTCCTTGGCATGGAGGTGGTTGAGTTTACTCCGCGCAATGACAATGATGGGAAAGAAGCGTGCAACCTTGTTGGTTCGTTGGTGGAGGCGGTTGTTGGGAAATACAACGAAAGTTAGCGTGCGTTTGGGTGCACAAACCCGTGGAAAAATGTCAACCAAATAATTTTCATATCAAAACCGATTGACCAGTTTTCAAGGTAGTACAAATCGTACTGCACACGTTTTCGCATTTTATGCACGGTGTCTGTTTCACCCCGCCAACCCTTGATTTGAGCAAACCCCGTGATGCCGGGCTTGACTTTATGGCGCCGCATGTAGTGGCGGATTTTGGTTCGGTATTCTTCGTTGTGTTCCACAGCGTGTGGGCGGGGGCCAACAATGGACATGCGTCCTTGCAACACATTGATAAATTGCGGCAACTCATCAAGGCTAGTCTTACGTAGGAATCTTCCGATTGTTGTGAACCGCGAATCGTTTTCTTCCGCTTGTGTAACGACCCCTTCGCGTTCTTTGTGTACTTTCATCGACCTAAACTTATAGACCGTGATTTTTTTGCCGTCCCAGCCG
>JASMLY010000061.1 GCA_030748455.1 Phycisphaerales bacterium
GCCATCTTCTGCCAATAGCTTCTCCCGTTGCATCACGAAGTAAACACTTCAGGAACGGTTCACCATTTCTAGTTGTTCCCACTTGTGGATTCACAAGAGAATACACGCCGTGCACAAATCCTTGTCCCGTCATCTCCGATACTTTTGTTGAACTCATGCGCGTAGTGTAGCAATTTCAACGTGATTTCGACGTGACTGTCACACTGCAAACACACTTAACAACTCGATAATGGGACACCCACAGCAAGGACGTTTCGATGTGACACTCACATCGAGATCGCACTAGGGATTCGCTCAAGTAAGTCAGTAGCGAGCATCCCTGTATTTCCGTGTTCCTTAGCAAATGACTCACCTGCAAGCGCGTGTACCCTCGCACCTAAGACAGCGGCATCAAACAAGTGTTCGGTACAATTCATTCCATATTGTGAAAGTAAACCAGCAATTATTCCTGTCAATACGTCGCCGGTTCCGCCTGTTGCAAGTACGACACTCCCTCCTTCTTCTCTTTCCGTTCTCACTCCATCAGAAATTTCCGTCACATCACTTTTTAAAACAACAATGCAGCCGTACGATTGTGCTAATGCTTGTGGTGTAAATTCTTTGATTCCCATTGCGCCCGCTAGACGCTTATACTCGCCAATATGTGGTGTCATAATCGTTGGCGCTCTCAATTCCAGTTGACCCGAAGGTAGTTTCGCAAGGGAATTCAATCCATCTGCATCAAGAATAATCGGCCTATCTTCACGAGATAACAAAGTTGCAATAATTTGTTGTTGCGGCCACTCGCTTCCAAAGCCCGGCCCGATCGCAATACACCTACATCCAACGGCGTGCCTATCAATTGCCTCTATCGCAGCACTTGGAATGAGCCTGCCGACTTCATCCACTGGCAATTCAATTCCAGTTGCAACAGGAGCCATTGATAAACCGGTTTGTAAAAGTTGCTGAGGCATTGCAAGCATTACCTTTCCACAACCACTTCGCATAGCAGCGTTTGCTGCCATTGTTGGCGCTCCAATCATGACAGCACCGTCTTCACTTCGTTGTCCACCAATCACGCAAACACTTCCAAAAGTTCCCTTATGTCCATCTTCAGCGCGAATTGGAAGTTGTATTTTCATTCTTCGTCAACTATTTCGACTTCGAGGTTCCCTATTGTTGCAATGAGACTACTCATTTCTGTGCCAAAATCCTCATCAGATAATGCAGAAGTTATTGTTGCAATATGGCCAACGCTATAGGGGGAGTCGAGGGTCGCATCAAGATCAACCCATTTTCCATCTATCAATGCCTGCGACCACATGTGCCAACCAAATACACCATTTGGACCGCCGAAATTCGGAACATAGACCATGCCCATAACACCCCTTGAAGGAATATCTGCTGCCCGCAAAACACCACAAAGAAGAACAGCGTGTTCACTACAATCGCCTTCTTTGCTCCTAGCGGTTTGAGAAGCAGAAGCAAACGCGGTTGACATATTCTTTTCATTGATGTGTTTGCTAACTTTTGTTCTAAGTGCAAGCGCTTGGTCTGACGTGCTAGCCCCTTCTGGCAAACTCGCAAGCGCATCCTTTGCTATTTCTATTACTGCTTCATCTGTGTCATCACAAATTGCTGATGCAGCAAGGTAATCTTCATCAGCCAACTCTTTTCCAGTAGCACTGCTTGGAGAGTTAAGGTCAACTAAAACGGTTGCTGTTCCATCCTCATTTAAAGTCACAGTTTGCATTCCTGTAGAAGGCAAGTTGACCTTTGTGTCATCTTTTGTTTTAACTCGCATAGTTAATTTTCTAGCATTTTTTGCAATCGGTTTGTTCGGTTCAACAAACAAACTAACCATCAACTCTGGCACTTCGTTTACTGGAGAAAGAGCATCATTCTTCGACATGAGTTTGTTCTCTATTGCTCCAAAGCCCGCGTTCATCTTTGACCCAACGTTCAAGCCATCCGTCGTGTAATACTCCATACCAACAACGGGCATTTTGTCATTCACTGTTTCCCAACCGATGACTTGCTGTTCAACGCCAAGAACCTTTTGTTGCTCGTCGCTCTTTTTTGTCATCACAACTGTGATTACAGATGGGCCTAGTTCCGTAGCCATTGTTTGATACGTAATTGCTTCAGCGCCCTCTGCGATCTTTTTCTTAAAAAATCGCTTAGCTACTTGTGGTGTAAGCCACGCTTCTTTTGGCAGTGGAACCTTTTTTACGATGGGCTCACCACCAGCAACAGTTGTCATTTCCAATTGCTCATCCCCAAAGACCCACTTGGTTTCTTGCACCATCCCCATCGCCTCTTGGGTTGAATTTACAGAAATTGGCTTGCCAGTATCAGTTTCTAAAAAAGTAGACGAGACACTGATCGAAATTTCCATGCCACCACGAGAGAGTGTCATGTTTTGTATCTTGGTTGATTTAACATTGTCTGTTTCGCTATCAACTTCAACGAGTTCGTGCGCCCAGCCAGATTTAGAACCATCAATGTAAACGCTGTACCAGTTGTCTTCTTGGATTGTCCACTCTGCAAAAGAGACCGACGAGACAAGGGCAACAAGTAGTAGTGGTATTTTATGAATCAATTTCATCATTTTGCTCCAATGGACGCATCAAGGGAAAGAGAATGACATCGCGAATCGATTCCATTCCAGTAAGTAACATAACTAAGCGGTCAATACCAAGACCAAGTCCACCCGCAGGTGGCATGCCAACGCGCAAAGCATTTATAAAGTCCTCATCGAGCGAACGGAATGCGTTCACTTCATCGTCAGCACCATCAAGTTGCTCTGTGAATAGTTGCAATTGCAAATCAGGGTCATTCAATTCGGTATACGCG
>JASMLY010000062.1 GCA_030748455.1 Phycisphaerales bacterium
CGGTTCAGCTGTAGAAGGAGAAAGTGATCCATCGTATTGAACTGTATATGGCTCTTGATGCCTTAAAACATCACAACTAATCAATGAATACACGAACCAGACAATGATGCAGCAACGAATCATGAAAAATCCATTGTATTCTCAATACAGTTACATGAGACACACCTGTACACTTTATTCGATTACCGGACATATCCTAGTAGCCTGAATCTAGTTTAAGAACCGATTATCCCGTTAGGATTCATTTTGGCTTGACATCACGTACAGAGCATTTATATTAATGGAGGATGAAGAAGAACGCGGTTAATTTGTCTGTACAGGTTTCTGGGGTCTTGTCGTGTTGCTGCATGCTCGGGCTTGTCCATCCGAAGCAAAAAGGTGCGTTTGTTGAGAGATCCCCTAGCCCACTCAGAGCAGTCGCCGATTCAAACTGGGAGAATGTCACCACTACGCTCACCTCAGGGTTCGGACACGAAAATCATCGTGGTTCTGCATGGTGCGATTATGACAACGACGGGCTTCTTGATTTGTACGCAACTCATTTTGGTGTACACAACGGGTCGACTGAGTATCTTGGGTCACCCAATCAGTTACTTCGAAACATCGGTGGAGGTGAGTTCGTCGAAGTCACAACAGAAGTTTCTGGGGTTGGCTCTGATCTTTCCCATCACTCCGCTTGGGCAGATATTGACAACGATGGGTTACCTGATTTGTTCGTTGGGCAAAGCACAAATTTCGGGCAAGATCAAAACCACTTGCTCCATCACGATGTCGTTGGCATTTTTAGTGATATCACAAACGGCAATCCCCTTGCGATGTATTGGCTTTCACCGAGGGGAGTAACGTGGCAGGATGTAAATCTTGATGGGTATGTTGATTTATATGTCACAAATTCAGGGGGTGATGAGCGAAAAAAACGTTTGATGATCAATCAAGGAGATAACACATTCGTCCTCGATGAAACTGGGAGTCTCGAAAGTGTTTGGAAGGAAGGACGCGGTGCTGCTTGGACAGACTTTAACAATGATGGGCTTGCAGATGTCTACGTTGTTGCTGGATCAGAAGATAACTCAGGTGAGTTTTACAGAAAAAATGATTTGTTCAAAAACAATGGCGATGGCACATGGACGAACGTAGCGATCCCAGCGGGAGTTGCTGATGTAGGGCACGGCCGAGGTTGCGCTTGGGGTGACATCAACAATGACGGGTATATGGATCTACTCGTTGGAAACCAAGTGGGTTCCGATCATCCAGGAAATAACAAACTGTTTTTAAATAATGGTGATGAAACGTTCACGGATATCTCTGAATCATCAGGAATCTCATTTAATGAACGAACACGCTGCGTTTCGATGGCAGATTATGACAACGATGGGTATCTCGATTTGTATGTCGTAACATTTGGATCAACCGCACCTCCAAATCAGTTGTTTCACAATAATCACGATCTCACGTTTACGGATACAGCGAGTGGGACTCCGATCACTGCACCAAACAATGGCAATTCCGCGTCATGGGCTGACTTCGATAACGATGGTTGGATCGATATTTATACTGTTGGAGGAAGCCCTTCTGCACCAGGAGTTGGACACAACCGGCTTTTGCGTAATGCAAACCAAAATGGGAATCATTGGATTGAGTTTGAATTATGTGGGACAATAACAAATCGTTCTGCAATTGGCACAAGAATTCATATCACGCATCGGAACGAAAGCAATCAAGTGGTGAACCAAATGCGTGAAGTTCAAAGTGGCTCTGGGTACAACTCACAACACATGTTCCGAGCGCATTTTGGGATAGGACAGAGCGAGATCATCGATGAGGTTACGATTGTTTGGCCTTCTGGCATAGTCCAAACAACAGTGAATCTTGAGATAGACCAGATTCTACGTGTGGTCGAAAGTGATGTGTTTGCAGTCGATTGCAATCGTAACTGTGTAGACGATGCTTACGACATCCTTGATGGCACGAGCTTAGATGAAGACGGCAATGGCATCCCAGACGAGTGCGACTGCAATGTAGAAGTTGATTGCAATGACAATTGCATCGAAGATGCATTTGACATTGAAAATGGTACAAGTACAGACGATGATGGGAATGGTATTCCTGATGAATGTGATTGCATTCCGATCGAGGATTGCAATGAGAACTGTATCGAAGACGCGATAGACATCCAAAACGGTACAAGCCTAGACTTGGATCAGAATGGTATTCCAGACGAATGTGATTGCCCTGTCGTGTTTGATTGCAACAACAACTGCATTGAAGATTCCGTCGACATCCATAACGAAACGAGTTACGACGTAAATGGGGATGGCATTCCTGATGAATGCGAATGTGCTGCCGACTTTAATGGTAGCGGAGATGTCGATATCGAAGACCTGCTGATCTTGCTCGAACATTGGTTCGAAACAGGCTCAATTGCAGATCTTACTGGAGATGATTTTGTTGACATCGAAGACTTACTCGTCTACATAGCCAGCTTCGGCCCCTGCCACCAATAAAAAATAGCAGAATCATCACACTGTATCTTTTGGCCTTAAAAGTGATAGTCATATTCCTATTGACATTGGAAAGTGGTGGCGTACTCTCATGTTTTGGAGTACGACATTTTCCGCAGGAACACCACACAGAATGGATAGGAGATCAGTTA
>JASMLY010000063.1 GCA_030748455.1 Phycisphaerales bacterium
GGTTGGCGATGGCTACTGCGATAATGGTGCGTACATTCCTTCTGACTATGGATATGGCGGACCAGTCGGCGTTGCAATTTGGCTTGACTGTGACGAATTCGCCTGTGATGGTGGCGACTGCCCAGATTGTGGTGGCGGTGGTGGCTGTCCAGCCGGTGAAATCGAAGACTGTAACGGTAACTGTTGCCCAGCCGACTGGGTTGGTGATGGCTTCTGCGACGATGGTACCTATGAGCACAATGGTGTTCCGATCTACCTCAATTGCGACGAGTTCGGCAACGACGGCGGCGACTGCGATGGCGGTGGTGGCGGTGATTGCCCAGCTGGTGAAATTGCAGATTGCAATGGCAACTGCTGCCCAGAAAGTTGGGTAGGCGATGGCTATTGTGACGACGGCACATATGAGTGGAATGGCGTTCCAATTTATCTCAACTGTGACCAATTCGGTAATGACGGTGGTGACTGCAATTAGTCCTCACTACTCACTTTTAACGTGATTTCTCGAAAGGGCCCCGCATCTGCGGGGCTCTTTTTGTATGGAGCGTGATTGTAATCGTGGAGTTGTCAACATTGATGATCTACTTCTCTTGATTGCAGCATTCGGTACTGTTTGCCCATACTGTATTGAGTACAGTTTCCCGTACAATACGTAGATGAGAACGCAGAAAAGAATATTGGTGGGGATTCCTGTCTATAACGAAGCAAAGTACATTAACCCAGTACTCAGTGAAGTTTGTAACTATGCAAACGATATCCTCGTGGTTGATGACGGATCAACAGACCTCACGCCAGCGTTACTTGCTGGGCATCCAGTCGAAGTGATTCGCCATTCAGAGAACCGTGGATACGGAAGGTCTTTGCAAGATATGTTTCGCTGGGCAACAGTAGACAAATTTGATTGGTTAATCACAATGGATTGTGATGAACAGCATGAACCCGCAGCAATCCCGCGTTTTGTTCAATCCATACTGAACAATGAAAGTGACATCATTTCTGGGAGTCGATATTTGGAATTGCATGCCGAAAATGACATGCCTCCAGAAGATCGCCAAGCAATCAATCGACAAATTACAGAAGAGTTAAATGTTTCACTTGGTTTCAATCTTACGGACGCGTTTTGTGGTTTTAAGGCATACCGAGTCGACGCACTTTCAGCGTTTGAGTTTGATGTCAATGGCTACGAGTTTCCACTGCAACTCTGGGTACAAGCTGCTGCACAACGGTTGCGTGTTGAGGAAGTACCAGTGCGTTTGATTTATAACGACCCCTCCAGAACATTTGGAGGCCCACTTGATGATCCCCAAGAACGTATCGATCATTACCGCGCAGTGCTTTGCAGAGAACTCGGACGATTTGCCGCGCAACTTCCACGTGCAACGGAACGTGTTCCTTGTTAACAACAAGTACAACTTTGCAAACATACCCAGACATTTCGAGTTGGGAATGTTTGTTAGAGCGGCAAAACTCTCAGAAGAATGATGCAACAACAAAAGTAATTGTTGTTGGCCACCAGCCTGTTTTTTTTCATCCAGGAATCCTTGCAAAATTTGTTGCTGCAAGCGAGCTAGCACAAATCTGCGATGCAAAAGTTGTCCACCTTGTTGTCGATCACCATATTGGTGATGTTGGTTTGATAGAAGTACCAAAATTACAAAACCGACTACTTGAAGTTGAAAAGATTCGAGTTGCAGCCTGCAACGATGCGATTTCATTATGTGATCAATCTCCACTCAATAGAGTGCCTAACAAGTTTGAATTCTCACAAGCACTGAAGAACAATGAACCGAATGCAGCGATGCAAGTGGCAGCTGCAACAGACGAACTCATGTTGCCCTACGCGGAAGTGCATCAGAGAATTTCTGCAACAGAATTGTTGCAATCTTCTTGTGGAAAAGAATTGCTTGACAGGATGTTTACAAATCCAGAGTCGTGCAGAACGGCGTACAACAACGCAGTCCTAGCTTTTCCCAATTGTGGTATTCCTTGTTTGGACCGCAACGAACTTCCACTTTGGCATGGGCCGCACAATGAGCGGGTGTCAACACAACGTGAAGATCTTAGACCAAGAGCGTTACTCCTTACGTTGCTTGCTCGAACTGGTTTAGGAGATTTATTTGTACATGGAACTGGTGGTTCAAATTACGATCTTGTCATGGAACAGTGGTGCAGGGATTGGCTCGGTGTAGAACCATGCCCTCAAGTCATTGCAACGACGACATTGAACATCTCTTTTACTTGCGACACAGTTGAGTCGTTAAGGAAGTCGTATTTTTCTGGAGGAAATGATCATACCAAACGAACATTTCTAGAAAAAATTAACACCGCACCAGTGGGATCGGCAGAGAGGCAAGTGATCTATGCAGAAATGCACCGTTGGCTAGCATCTTGCCAAGAAAAACCTAACTACTCGAAGTTACGAACCAGCCAACGCGTTGCTTCTCGACGAGATTGGGCATTTCCCCTGTACGAAGAATCGCAACTTCTCTCTCTTACCAAAGACCTTTTGGTTCCCAGATAGACCGTAGAAGCGCTTCATTAGATCCGAAAATAATGATACCGCCTCCGAGTGTTCTGCGAAGTAGCGTTCCTGTATCGTCATAGTGCGACTCGATGACAGCATCACTATCACCCAATCGTGTTGTAACCGTACATCCGAGTTCTGTGTGATCTATACGATCTTCCCTCATTGTTTGTGTTGGTGGATCGAGATAATCGTTGAGTGTTCTCCACGAGATTGTTTCTAGCTTCGCCTTGTTGAGGATCGGACCGAGTACCCATGTAAGAGTTTTTGGAAGCCAAGGCTCAGTGGTCCGTATTTCGACGGGAGGGAGTTGCCTGTTGGATGTGACATCTTGCCGCAACAGTAAGAGGGTTTGGGTTGGACTTCCAAGTGTTGGGCGGTTTCGTAACCCAGTTTCTTTCATAATAGTTTTGATTTTGCCCTTCCAGCGGGTTGTTGTACTTGACCAAAGTTCTTCTTTACCATCAAAGCTCATCCAATAGAGCCCCACCGTGTCGGTGATGATGTTGGTTTGTTCGTCAGGCATGATTCGAGATCTCACTTCCACAACAAGACCTTTCTCTCCGACTACGGCGGATGCGGTGCCAACATCCTCTTGCGTACCAATTCTTGAGGAGATGTGCGCGTACCCAATATCAGTTGGCCGAACATCTCCATCTTTGAATTGCTTAATTTGACGCCAACTTGATTGACCAATTGCAGGGCCAAGTGTCTGTGCATTGAGGTCCGATAAAAGCGTCGTTGCAGTGTCTAGACCAAGGATCCGATCACTCAGTGTTTTCGCTGGGTCGAGAATTCGAATCGATTTCAGCGATGTAAGTATTGCATTATCAAAGAGTTGCCAAGATTCTGAAGTGGTGAGAATTGAGGCGATCACCACCTGATTTCCATAGGCAGGGATTGCAAGCCAACAAAGTGTTGATTCTTCAGCATCCTGTATTTTGAGGGTCGAACGTATCCACCAGCCTTCTGTATCACCAATTGGGATCGCCTTGTCTTCTCGTAAAGAGGTGAGATCTTCTCTCTTCTGCCGTTCATATGCCATTGAGACCAGTTCTTTGGGTGTCTTTTGGTCAGTATTGGTCATACGGTCAAGTTTGAGATGCCATGCATGTTGCCCCGCACCGCCTTGGATCATGCAGGAGGGTGGCGTATCAGAGGTTGCAACGACTGTTGCACCGTTTGGGAGCGTGAGTTCAACGCCGATCGTTGGGTTCTTATAGGGTTCTGCTGCTGTTACTGCCGTGAGGCTCAAAAAAATGACTTGAAGTATGGACATGCCTCGCATCGTACAAAAAACTCACCTTCGGTGAGTTTTTTTGGAAATTTGGAACTGTTGCTCCAAAACGCACCGAAGGTGCGTTTCTCAGTTGACAAAACAGGTCGGGAACGGCTAGAATCCTCGATTCGCTCCGCTGTGCGTGCGCAGTTTGTTGGAGCATGTTCGTTTGTTGCGGGCACAGTAGTATTGTTTTAGTAGAGAAAAGAATCTCATGCAAATAATTCGAATCAGAATGGAAGCGTATGATCACCAAGCACTTGATGCGTCGGCAAAAGAAATTGTTGACCACGCGAAGAAAACAGGTGCACGTGTTGCTGGCCCTGTGCCACTTCCAACTCGAAGAGAAGTGTACACAGTAAACCGTTCTACATTTGTAAATAAAAAATCGCGAGAACAATTCGAAATACGAACCCATAAAAGAATTATTGATATCACAGATGCGAATGCAAGCACAATTGAATCCCTCAACCGACTCATTGTTCCTGCGGGTGTCTTTGTAAAAATTAAAGCGTAAGTTTTGTTCATACTCACTCCGGTCATGTCGTTGAAAGACCTCTGATCTAAACCCACAGTTCTAAAAGGACCACCAACAATGCCGAAAACATTACTTGGAAAGAAAATAGGAATGTCAAGATACTTCCTCGAAGATGGCACGAATATTCCAGTGACGATTGTTGAAGCTGGCCCTTGTGTTGTGACACAAATTAAGACTCAAGAAACTGATGGGTACAATGCAGTACAACTTGGATACGAAGATGTAAAACCAAGTCGCTCGACGATGCCAATCATTGGGCACGATGCAAAAGCTGGTACCGCAGCAAAACGTTTTCACAGCGAGTGTGCTGCTGAAAACATTGACGACGTTGAACTCGGCCAAACACTTGATGTTTCAATCTTTGAAGATGTTCCATATGTTGACATCATTGGCACAAGCAAGGGTAAAGGTTTTCAGGGTGGGATGAAACGGCACAATTTTAAAGGGTTGGAAGCATCCCACGGCGTCAAGAGACGTCACCGTAGTCCTGGATCCATTAATGGACACGGTACGAATCTAGGCACAGGCCCAAAACTGAAAAAGGGGAAGCGGATGGCAGGCCACATGGGCAACAAGCGTATCACTTGCCGTTCAATTGAAATTATTAACGTAGATACAGATCGGAACCTCCTCGTTGTCAAGGGTGCAATACCCGGAGCAAATCAAGGGATGGTTATTATTCAAAAAGCAAAACGACTAAATAGGAAGAAAGCAGCTGCAGCGAGTTAACACAAATGTAACTGGCTGATTGCCAAGGCCTTTACCGTACTTGTTGTACGGGGCGGGAACCAGGTGATAGCGACAAACTACGAAACTACGCCGAGTCAATCTCTACCAAGCGATTACCACAGTTCAGCAAATCACTGAACACACGAGGGTGTGACCGCTTCGGAGAGCAGGGCGCGTAAGAACGGACCTCGGATTCCTACAACGGATATTCGAACCAAAAATCCCGTTTCACAGGTGAATGAATTATGATTGAACTTCCAATATATAACAGAGAAGGCAAGCAAGTAGAGTCGATCAACATCGACGAAACATTGCTAGGGTCTGAAGTGCGACCATCGCTTTTAAAACAAGCGTATGTAATGGCACATTCAAACAGACGACAAGGTTCGGGGCGAACGAAAAGCCGCGGCATGGTTGAAGGCTCAACACGTAAGTTGTACAAACAAAAAGGTACAGGTAATGCTCGGATGGGTAGTGCTCGCACAAACCTTCGAAAAGGTGGTGGTGTGGCATTTGCCAAGGCTCGTACGCATGAGAACTTTCGCAAATCGATGCCCAAGAAGATGCGTCAACTTGCAAACCGCAACGCATTGCTTTCAAAACTTGTTGATGGTGAAGTGAAATGCATCGTCGATCTTGAATTTGAAACACCAAAAACTAAGTCGTTCAAGGCAATACTTGACGCAGTGGGTGTCGATCGAAGTTGTCTTGTTGCAGTTGATAGCGAAAATCGAAATGCTGCAGTTTCTGCACGCAACATCAAGAATGTGGACACGATTCGAGTTGACCAGTTAAACGTGTTCGAATTGCTCAACCACCGCTTTCTTGTCGTAGACAAGGCATCCATGGAAGCATTCCTTGATGGTTCCGCTTGGAAAAAGGAAGAGGTGGCATAAATGGAATCAACAACGATTATTCGTAAACCACTTGTTACCGAAAAAACAACATTTGCTGCAGGTACAGTAAATCGGTTTGCTTTTGAGGTTGATCAAAGGGCAACAAAACAACAAATCAAACGAGCTGTTGAAGAACTCTATGGTGTCCGTGTGCTTTCAGTAGCAACACAAGTTCGAAAAGGCTCGTTGCGACGGAACAAGGCTGGATGGTTCAGGGTAGGCAATGAAAAACGTGCCGTTGTAAAACTTCATGCGGAGGATCGAATCGAACTCTTCTAATGCGAGAAGTTTGAACACGAAAGATAATACTATGGCTATTCGAATTTACAAACCAACAACTCCAGGCCGCCGAAATGCTTCGGTGAACTTGCACGTTGAAGTTACAAAAAATCGCCCAGAAAAGTCCTTGCTTGCGCCAATCAAAAAGAAGGGTGGCAGGAACAATCAAGGAAAGATCACCGTTCACGGTCGTGGCGGCGGTCACAAACGTCGGTACCGAAAAATTGACTTCCGCAGGCTCAAGGACGACATGGTCGCAACAGTGATTGGCATTGAATACGACCCAAATCGCAGTTGTCACATCGCACTTGTGCAATACGAAGATGGTACAAAGCGGTACGTACTAGCACCACGTGGATTAACCGATGGCGATACGTTGAAAAGTTCAAATACAGCGATCGATCCAAAAGTCGGAAACTGTATGCCCCTGAAGTACATCCCAACAGGCCTAACAGTCCACAACATCGAATTTGAACCAGGTAAAGGCGGCGCATTGTGTCGCTCTGCTGGTGCAGCTGCTCGGTTAAGTAACCGTGAAGGTCGCTACGCAACAATTGTGTTGCCTTCGGGCGAGATCCGTCAGGTTTCCGTCGATTGCAGAGCAACAATTGGACAGCTTGGGAACACTGATCACCAAAATGTAAAGCTTGGAAAAGCGGGGCGGAATCGATGGCTTGGTCGTCGACCAAAAGTTCGGGGTATGGCTATGAGTCACCACTCTCATCCACTTGGTGGTGGTGAAGGTCGATCAAAAGGTGGGCGTACACCTGCAAGTGCATCCGGCACGAAGTCCAAGGGTGGACGAACAAGACAACGCGGGAAGTGGACCGATGCAAGAATTTTGCGTCGTCGTAAGAGTAAACGTTACGGACAATTAAAGGTCTGACCTTAGGAATTAGATATGTCACGATCATTGAAAAAAGGACCATTTATTGACGAAAAGCTTTACCGTAAGGTAGAAGCAATGGCTGCTGGAACACGCAAGGAACCCATTAAAACGTGGGCACGCTCTTGCACGATTCCACCAGAGTTTGTTGGCTTTACGTTTATGGTTCACAACGGCAAAAGCTTCAAAGAAGTATTCGTCACCGAAGACATGGTTGGTCACAAGTTGGGCGAGTTTTCAATTACTCGGCTCTTCCGTGGCCACACCAATAAGAAGGAAGGCATTAAGAGCTAAGCGATGCCTCTTAGGTAAAAGTTATGACCTACAAAGCTACACATAAATTTGCACGCATCTCGCCTCGTAAGGCTAGACTTGTTGCCACGTTGATCCGTGGTAAACGGGTCGATGATGCACTATCACAGTTGGAGTTTTCCAAAAAGCGTGCCGCGTGGTATTTCAAAGCTGTTCTCAACAGTGCGATCGCAAACGCTGAGGATCAAGGTGCTGACGTCTCGAGTCTCTTTATCAATGAGTCTCGAGTTGACGAAGGGTCAGTCATTAAACGATGGCGTCCAAAAGATCGAGGTCGGGCACATCCAATTCGTAAACCAACGAGCCACCTCATCATTCAAGTTGGGGAGAGGAACTAATGGGACAAAAAGTTCATCCATTTGGATTTCGCGTAGGCGTAACAGAGGGTCACAAATCCCGCTGGTATGCTCCAAAAGCATTGTTCGCCGAACTTCTTGTTGAAGATTATCGCATTCGCGAATTCGTCGACAAGCGATTAAACCGTACACCGCCATTTGCAGCAGTGTCGGACATCATTATCGAGCGAACTCGAGAAGAGTTAACCGTCGTTGTTAAAACCGCACGACCAGGTTTGGTTGTCGGCCCAAAGGGTTCAGAAATTGAAAAACTCACGACTGATCTTCAAACTTTGACAGGGCGTAAAGCATCAGTCAAGTTGATTGAAGTGATGAATCCAGACACAGATGCTCGACTTGTTGCTGAGGCAGTTGGTGAGCAAATGCGTAAGAGAGGCAATTTCCGAAGAATGTTGAAACAACGTGCTGAAGCAGCAATCCAACATGGAGCGAAGGGTGTTCGCATCTTGATCTCTGGACGTTTGGGTGGTGCAGAAATGGCGCGTAACTTTACAGTTCGTGAAGGATCAATTCCACTTTCGACGTTGCAAGCCAATGTTGATTATGCGTGTTTCCACGCCCCAACCACGTATGGAATCATAGGTGTGAAGGTTTGGATTTATAAAGGTATGTACACAGACGCTGAAGAAGAGCAATCAGATTCACGAGCAGCAGGTGCACGTGGTCGAGCTCGAGGTCGTCGTTAATGAGATTTGCCCAGTAGGGCGTTGTTGAAGGAGACCATCCGATGCCACGGATGCCAAAAAGAATCAAGTTCCGCAAGCAAATGCGCGGCAAGATGAAGGGTAAAGCGACTCGAGGTAACTATGTTGCCTTTGGTGAGTATGGTTTGCAATCACTTGACACACATTGGATTTCTGCACGGCAAATTGAAGCGGGCCGTATTACTGCTCAGCACTTCCTTCGCCGTCAAGGCAAGGTTGTAATCCGAGTCTTCCCCGATAAGCCGATCTCCAAGAAGCCGCTTGAAACTCGGATGGGTAAAGGTAAGGCTGACACAGATTACTGGGCAGCTCGTGTAAAGCCGGGCACAATTTTGTTTGAGATTAGCGGTGTACCCGAAGATATGGCAAAAACAGCGATGGCGCGGATAGCACAGAAAATGCCCGTCCGATGTCGATTTGTTGGCAGGAGGCTAACAGTCTAGTTTCGACTAGATGAGGATTGAGTTATGAAAGCAAAAGCAGTACACAAACTTAGCGATGAAGAGTTAGCAATCGAAGTAGACACACTTCGAAAACGAATGTTCGAATTAAAGAATCAGAGCGTTACTGAGAAGATTCAAGACACTTCCCAATACGGAAAGATTCGCAAGGACGTAGCTCGTTTGTTGACAGAACAATCAATGCGATCGAAAGACGCACAAGGTAAGGCATCCTGATTATGAGCCATTTAAAAGATATTCAAATTTCTGACACTGCACCACGTCGAGTTGGCATCATTACATCTGATGCACGCGATAAAAGTTGTAAAGTTGAAATTCAATACACAGTGAAGCATCCAAAGTACGGCAAGTACATTCGACGCCGAACAGTTATTCAGGCACATGACGAACAAAATGTCGCAAAGCTTGGTGACAGAGTGGAAATTGCTGAGTGCAGACCACTTTCGAAAACGAAATCATGGGTGCTCACCAAAGTTTTAGAGGCAGCCGTTGCGTAACATCAACAATGTTGATGTTCTATTAGAGGAACAGATCCAATGATCCAAAAAGAATCAAGACTTGAAGTAGCTGACAACAGCGGAGCCAAAGAAGTACTCGTCATCGGTGTACTTGGCGGTTCAACCGCTCGCGGAAAGTACACTCGTCGAACAGCCGGTATTGGCGATCGAGTTGTTTGTGCAGTGAAAAAAGCACTTCCAAATTCGCAAGTTAAAACTGGCGACAAGATCCGCGCTGTTATTGTGCGAACGAAGTATCCAACACGTCGAAATGATGGATCGTACGTTCGCTTTGACTCTAACGCATGCGTTCTTCTCAACGAAGATTTAAATCCAACGGGCACTCGTATCTTTGGTGCAGTAGCCCGCGAATTACGTGAACGAGATTATATGAAAATCGTTTCACTTGCATCGGAGGTTGTGTAATGCCAGTACATGTACGAACAGGTGATACCGTGATGGTCACAGCAGGCAACGATAAGGGTGCTGTTGGTGAGGTGCTCTCAGTTATCACGAAGAAAAATCGTGTTGTAGTGAAGGGTGTGAACATCCGTTCCCGCAATATTAAACCCACCCAGCAAAATCCAAATGGTGGAGTGATTAAAAAAGAAATGTCCATTCACATGAGTAATGTGAGTCCAGTTGTTGACGGCAAGCCTGCTCGGGTTTGCTTCGAGACCCAAAAAGACGGTGCCAAGGTGCGGGTCGGAGTCTTAGTCGATGACAATGGGAAAAGGACTGAGAAAGTACTCGGCGAAGTGCACGGTGCAAGTGCAAGGCCGTCAGGAAAGTAAACCATGTCGACGACTACAACAGACAAACCAAGAATAAAAGCCCTTTACGAAGATGAAGTCAAGGCGAACGTATTGAAGGAGTTCAGTCTTGGCAATACGCATGAAGCGCCTCAGTTAACGAAGGTTGTTATCAACTGTGGAGTCGGCCGATTCCTCGATAATCAAAAGCTAAAGCCAGAGATTCGTGACACAGTGATTTCAACACTCACAACGATTAGTGGACAAAAACCAGTGATGTTGTATGCCAAGAAATCGGTTGCGAACTTTAAGGTTCGAGAAGGTGCGCCATCAGGATTTATGGTCACACTTCGAGGAGATCGAATGTGGCATTTTGTTGATCGCCTATTCAATTTAGCAATTCCTAGAATTAAGGACTTCCGAGGTCTGAAAGATACTGCTTTTGATAAAGCAGGAAATTATTCGATGGGATTAACAGAACAAGCAGTTTGGCCTGAAATCAACATGGCTAATGTCAACTTTAATCACGGTATGAACATTAACTTTACTTTTGAAAACTCAACCCCAGAGCAAAGCCGATTCGTTTTGGCAGCGCTTGGTATGCCCTTTGTAAAGAAGGATGAGGAGTAAGAACCGCTATGGCTAGTAAACGAGTATTTGCCCGAATGAAACAAGAACCAAAATTCTCAACCCGCAAGAAGAACTATTGCCAAATTACTGGTCGTTCACGTGGCGTGTATCGAAAATTTGGCGTGAGTCGAATTATGCTTCGTCAATTGGCATTGGAAGGCAAAATCCCCGGAATGCGTAAGGCAAGCTGGTAGTCAATAGGAACGCAATGGCACGGTACGAATCCGTGAATTGGAGAGTATTTATATGTCTCAACAAGACTTAACATCAGACATGCTTACAAGAATTCGCAATGCAGTGAGAAATCACTCAGCGAGTGTTGCATGTCTTAACAACAAACTAAACCGCGGCGTCGCACAAGTGCTTGTCGATGAAGGGTTTATTGAAGGCTTTGATGTCGTAGATGATGGCCGACAAGGGCGTCTCGATATCCATTTGCGTTACGGTGAACGTGGTGAAAACGTGATTAACACAATTACTCGCGAGTCAAAGCCTGCATGCCGTGTTTACAGAAAAGTTGATGACCTTCCACGACCTCTTGGTGGTCTTGGAATCGTCATTGTTTCAACGAGTAGTGGTGTGATGAGTGATCGTCTTTGCCGCGAAAAGAAGGTCGGCGGCGAGGTCGTCGCCACAGTGGCGTAAGCAAGAAGAGGTCAAACGATGTCACGTATAGGAAAACAACCCATTGCAGTACCTTCAGGTGTTGAAGTTCAATTGAATGCTTCAGATCGTACAATTGATATTAAAGGCGCCCAAGGCAATCTCTCATTCAATTGGCGACCTGAAATCGAAGTTGTGCACTCTGACGAAGAGAAACAAATTTGTTGCTCCATTTCAAAAGATGCTGAAGAAACTCGTCAAAACAGTGCGTTCTGGGGAACAACTCGATCCCGTATTTTTAATATGGTTGAAGGCGTTACAAAGGGGTATACAAAGAAACTCAAAATTGTTGGTGTTGGCTGGAACGCTCAGGCTCAGGGGCAAACAATTGTACTGAACATTGGGTACTGCCATCCGGTTCCACTCGAAGCACCTGCGGGTGTGAAGTTTGCTGTTGAAAACAATGTCAACATCACCATTACGGGTGCAGACAAACAAGCGGTCGGCCAGTTCGCCGCAAACATTCGATCAAAACGAGAGCCTGAGCCATACAACGGTAAAGGCATTATGTACCACGACGAAACCATTATCCGCAAAGCAGGTAAGGCGTTCGGCGCGTAAGCAAGCGAAGGAAAGTATTACGATGAATCGCATAGTTGCAAGAATTAAAAGACGAACCCGCCGCCGCCGCAGTGTGCGGAAGGACATTTTTGGTGTTCCAAATCGTCCTCGTATGACAATCACACGTACAGGCAAGAATGTCTATGTACAAATTATCGATGACACTGCAGGTAAAACAATCGCAGCTGCGTCAACAATTGAAAAAGACAACCGACAATCACAGGGTGGTAATTGTGCAGCAGCTGCACAAATCGGAACTCGCATTGCAGAGAAGGCAAAAGCCGCAGGCGTAGAGTCCGTCGTATTCGATCGAAATGGGTATAGGTTTCACGGCAGGGTCAAAGCCCTCGCCGATGCCGCACGAGAGGGCGGCTTGAAGTTCTGATAACGGAAAATAATTATGGCAAAACGATACGAAGAAGATAAAAGCGGCATTGAATCAACAACTGTTGGTGTCTACCGAACTGCGGCAACTGTAAAAGGTGGTCGGCGGTTTAGTTTCTCAGGGATGGTTGTCTGTGGTGACCGCAATGGCCGAGTTGGTCTTGGGTATGGCAAAGCAAACCAAGTGCCAAACGCAATCGAAAAAGCACAGAAGAAGGCGAAGCAAGCTATGCGTCCCTTCCCCCTCACCGGTACAACCATACCTCACGAAGTAACCGGAAGGTATGGTGCGTGCACTGTCCGGTTGGTTCCTGCATCTCCAGGTACTGGTGTTATTGCAGGCGCAGCTGTACGAGCCGTTCTTGACCTTGTAGGTGTACAAGACTGTTTGTCAAAAGCATTTGGTTCAACAAACAACAAGAACCTTACAAAAGCAGTTATCAATGGGCTTCAACAATTAAGAAGCCGAGAGCAAACTGAAAAACTTCGTAAAGTCACAATTGAAAAAACACACATCGAAGATGCACATAGTTCTACCCAAGAACTCGTAGGCGCTTCAATGGGTGGTGAAGATACAACTGAGGCTTCTGAGTAAGAAGCATTTGAACACTGGAGATTTACTGTCATGATGATTCATGAGATAACCGAAAAAGCTGGGAAGTACAAATCGCGTAAGCGAATTGGACGAGGGCACGGTAGTGGCTCAGGCAAAACTTCTGGCCGAGGGCATAAGGGCGCGGGCTCACGCTCAGGCTATTCTAGACGTCCAGCATTTGAAGGCGGTCAAATGCCGTATTTCCGTCGTATTCCAAAACGTGGGTTCTCAAACGCTGCGTTTAAAACGGAATATCACATTGTAAATGTGGCATCTCTTCAAAACCGATTTGAAGATGGTGCAACAGTTGACGCTGCTGCACTTGTAGAAGCTGGTTTGATCCGTAACACGAAACTTCCTGTAAAAATTCTTGCACACGGGGATCTTTCGATCAAATTACAAGTGACTGCTGATAAGTTTTCCGGTTCAGCAACCAACAAGATCGAGAGCGCTGGTGGGAGCGTAACACTTGTTCCACCAAAGGAAAAATGGACCCGAAGTGGAACGAGTACGTCTAAGAAGGCTGCACCAAAAGCAGATGCTACCCCTGCTCCTGAAACTTCAGAACAACCAGAAAGTATGGAAACCCCCGAGTCAACAGACTAAGGCGAACACTGCATGCTACGAGCAATTGTAAACATCTTTAGGATCCCAGAACTCCGCAACAGAGTGTTCTTTACACTCACGATGTTGATTATTTATCGAATTGGTTTCTGGATTCCACTCGCTGGTGTCAACCAACAACAAATGGTTGAAGCTGCTCAAAAAGCTTCAGAAACTGCTTCTGGTTGGGGTAAGTTTTTAGATTACGCTTCAATTTTCTCAGGTGGTTCTTTTTCTCAATCTACAATTTTCGGATTGGGCATTATGCCCTACATTACCGCATCAATTATTTTCCAGCTCTTGCAATCGGTCATGCCGAAGCTACAAGAACTGAAACGAGAAGGTGCTGCTGGGCAAGCCAAAATAACTGAATGGACACGGTACGCGACTGTTGCCATGTGTTTTGTGCAAGCAATGATGTGGTTAAAATTCATTGCCGCTCAAGGATTAATTCGTCCTGAATTCATGTCACCAGGTGCACTACTTGTCTTTTACATTGCAGGTGTAACAGCATTAACTGCAGGTAGTGTTTTCTTGATGTGGCTTGGCGAACAAATTGACAAGTATGGCATCGGTAATGGTGTGTCACTCATCTTGACAGCAGGAATCATCGCTCGAATGCCAAACGCGGTTTCGTGGGTGATGGATAATTTCAGCACTTCACAACAATCTGTTAGTGGTGGTATCGGCATCCTTGGTGTCTTGTTCCTCATTGGTGCATTCATCTTTGTTGTTGCTGGTGCAATTGTGATTACAGTTGCTCAACGACGCATTCCAATTCAGCAGGCACGGCACACTCGTGGCCGAAAAGTGTATGGCGGCGGTCGACACTATCTACCCTTGCGAGTAAATCACGCAGGTGTGATGCCGATTATTTTCGCAAGTTCACTTTTGATTTTCCCTTCTGCGTTTTTTGGATATTTGCAATCAGCTGCAAACGCATCTCCTGATCCCGCACAGTGGTGGGTTGCAACGACAACCTTCCTAAACGCAAACTTTCAGATGGGAGAATATCCATACATTGTGCTTGAAATTGTGTTGATTTACTTCTTCAGTTACTTCTGGACAACAATTGTGTTTAGCCCTGAAGATATGGCGAGGCAATTACGAGATAATGGCAGTTTCATTCCAGGTTTGCGCCCAGGACCACGAACTGCGGAGTATCTCGAAACAGTTGTGGAACGCATCACCTATGTTGGTGCAGGGTTCTTAGCGATTATTGCCGTGATTCCTTCGATCGTCTCAAAAGAAATGCAAATTCCATTCCTCGTGTCTAGTTTTCTTGGAGGCACGGGTTTGTTGATTGTTGTGAGTGTTGGTCTTGATTTGATCCAAAGAATCGAAGCAAACTTGCTCATGCGGAATTACAAGGGCTTTTATGAAGCACAAACGCAAAGCCGAGCAGGCAGAGCAACACGGAAACCGAGTGGAGCGTAACAGGAGCACGGATGGCTAAAGAGGAAAAAATCACACTTGATGCTGAAGTCACAGAAGCGTTGCCAGACGCACGCTTCAAGGTAAAGCTAGAGAATGGCCATGAAATCTTGGCATACATCAGTGGAAAAATGCGTAGGTTTTACATTCGCATCCTACCTGGAGACAAAGTAACAGTTGAGATTAGCCCATACGACATGTCAAAAGGAAGAATTACATATCGTCACTAACGTGTGATGGAAGGAACGTGATTATGAAAGTAAAGAGTAGTATTAAACGAAGAACGAAGGATTGCCAAATCGTCATCCGAAAAGGCAAGCGGTACGTTATTAACAAGAAGAACCCAAGACTAAAGGCGCGACAAGGCTAAACCTTGCCGTCCCTAGTGTAATCAAACACTATGGAGACAGACCATGCCCCGAATTGCAGGCGTTGACATTCCAGAGAACAAAAAGATTAGGTATTCATTGCGATATATTTATGGCATTGGACCCCAAATTGCTGACGATATTATTGCTGAAACTGGTATCAATCCAGACACAAAAGCAAAGGATTTGAGCGAACAAGAAGTTGGTCAAATTATTGCGTGCATTGAAGGTGGGATTATGGTTGAGGGTTCCCTCCGCCGCCAATTACAGCAAAACATTCAACGGTTACGTGATATCCGTTGCTACCGAGGTGAACGGCATCGCAAAGGACTTCCTGTGCGCGGCCAACGAACTCGATGTAATGCACGTACTCGTAAGGGTCGTAAGAAGACTGTTGCTGGTAAGAAGGGCGTGAAAGGTTAATCAATAAGTTGGTCTTGTTGATCGCAAGGTTCTAGCGATAACGAATGGAACCGAATGAGCGAATAAAGGTAAGAAAATGGCTAAGAAAAAAGTAAGAAAAAACATAGGTAAGGCGTTGGTGCATGTCAAAGCGACATTTAACAACACGATCGTAACGCTAACCGACCTCAGCGGTGAAACACTCTGTTGGGCATCTGCAGGAACTGTTGGCTTCAAAGGCGCCCGTAAAGCAACGCCCTTTGCTGCAGCCCGAGCCGCAGAAAAAGTTGCACAACGTGCTCGTAGAATGGGCGTGACAGAGGTCGAAGTTCGCGTGAAGGGCCCCGGGGGTGGTCGTGACTCTGCAATTACTTCACTCGATCAATCTGGTGTACGAGTTACAGCAGTCGAAGATCATACACCTGTACCACACAACGGTTGTCGACCAAAGAAGCAACGCCGCGTGTAAAAATTATTTCGTGTCCACTAAAGATGGGCGGTGTGGATGACAGGCCGCACCCTACCGAGTTTAGTGAGACGTGTTTGAGTTAGGAAACCTGTCAACAATGGAGCAGTAACATGCATGTACGATGGAGAGGCTTAGAGCTTCCAGCAAGCGTTCAGCTTGAAGAAAAATCAGCGACCGACACTTTTGGACGATTCACTGTTGAGCCGTTCGAGCGTGGTTTTGGTACAACAATCGGTAACAGTATCCGACGAATACTTTTGAGCAGTATTGAAGGATCAGCAATTACTTCTATTCGTGTCAAAGGTGCAGATCATGAATTCTGCACAATCCCCGGTGTTGTGCAAGACATGGTCGACATTGTTTTGAATGTTAAGGGATTGGTTGTCGAATTAGATTCAGATGAAATGAAAATTCTTCGACTCAAAGCGAGTGGTCCTGGTGAAGTGACTGCAGATCTCATTGAAGCAGATGCTTCAGTAACTGTTCACAATCCTGATCACGTGATTGCAACATTGTCTGACGCTGTAGATTTTGAAATGGAGTTCACACTTGAACGTGGGCGTGGGTATGTTCCAGCAGCGGAACAATACGCAAGCAAGGACGAACAAGTTATTGGTGAAATACCAGTCGATGCAGTTTTTAGCCCGGTGCAACGTGTTCGATACAGAGTTGAAAACACCCGCGTAGGACAACAAACAAACTTTGATCGTCTCATTCTCGATGTTTGGACTGATGGTACGGTGAGCCCAGAAATGTGCCTCGTAGAATCCGCAAAGATTCTCAGGAAACACTTGAATGCATTTGTGCAATATGACACATTCGGCACACGTATGGTCAGTGCTGAAGCAGCAGAAGCGGCTGCAGTGGATGAAGAGTTGATCCGAAAACTCGAGATGCCAATCACAGATCTCGATTTGACTGTTCGCTCAACAAACTGTCTCGAAGCAGCAGCAGTAATGCGTGTGGCACAGCTTGTTGTTCTAACTGAGAAAGAACTACTCAAATTTAGAAGCTTTGGGCGAACTTCGCTAAGAGAAATCAAGCGGAAGCTCGAAGATGTACAGCTATCTCTTGGGATGCAATTGCCTCCAGGTGTTGATGGAACGATCAATACCCCAGTAGAAGCAATTGAAGCAGGAGATTCAGATGATGAAACTTTTGCAAATGCAGAAGTTGTTGAACCATGCGACGACCGTGGTGACGAAATCATCGGCGCTACGGAAGAGGACGAATAACGACAGTCATACTGACTGTGAAGGAGTATCACCATGCGACATCGAATCCATGGAAAACAATTATGCCGCGACAGTGAACATCGAACTGCGATGCTTCGCAACCTCGCTGCTGGTCTTTTTGAGCATGGCCAAATTGAAACAACAATGCCAAAAGCGAAGGCTGTCCAGCCATTTGTGGAGAAAATCATCACAATTGCAAAGCGTGGTGGATTTAACGCACGGCGTCAAATCGAACAAATGATCAATGATCGGAAGATTCACGCGTGGGTTGCTGATCCAAATGTTCCCGATAGTGCGAAGCACAACGATCACTTCGATCTCCCCGCTGAGAGCGATATCGAGTTCAATCGATATGGTGATGTTCGCAAAGCTCCTCGACTTGTACAACACATTATGACTGCTGTCGCTCCTAAGTTTGCTGACCGAGATGGTGGATATACCCGCGTCGTTAAGATTGGCAAACATCGTCTCGGCGATGGTACAGATCTTGTGATTCTTCAACTTGTAGGGGAAGAAGAAGGTCCTCAGATTGGCGGAGGAGATAGCAGGCGTCGTACGCAGAAGCAACGACGTCGAGATTTTGCTGCCAAGGTTCTTGTTTCAACTGAAGAAGCGACACCTAGTGAAGAACCATCTGCTGAAGAAAACGCTGAAGAGGCGACTGAGGAAGTAACTGAAGCCTCAGATACACCAAAAGCAGAAGCTGCAGAGACAGAAGTTACTGAGGCAGAAGAAGAAACTGACGAAACAGAATCTTCTGAGGAATCCTAAGTCGTTCAGTTTCCATTTTCCTAAACCCCTCAAGCCCCTCGAGATCGAGGGGCTTTTTCTTACACAAACTCTACATGACGCACGTCGATCCCACTGTCGATTGCTCAGGCGTCGGGCGATGCACAGAGCGGGTATTATGCAGCGTATGCTTTCCACTTTAGATACATTAGAAGCAACTGCAATTGAGGAGATCGAACACGTAGATTCAATTGATGCATTGGAATCGTGGCGAATCGCTTATTTGGGCTCTAAGGGTCGCCTCAAGGGAGTCATGCCCTTGATGAGGGACGTTTCTAAAGAAGACAAACCAGCGGTCGGCAAGCGGCTCAACGAAGTGAAACAGTCTCTAGAAGGGGCGTTTGATAAACGCAAAGATGCACTTGCAGGTGTATCCCAATCGTTGCCACCACTCGATGTCACTGAGACAGGAACGCCAACAGCCCTCGGACGTCGGCACATTATCACTCGGACGATCGATGAAATCACCCAAGTCTTTAGTCGCATGGGTTTTTCCGTTGCTTTTGGTCCTGAAGTTGAGGATGAATATCACAATTTCAATGCGCTGAATATTCCTGAGGATCATCCAGCTCGTGATCCAATTGATAATTTTTTCGTTGACGGTGGGCGTATGCTACGCAGCCAAACTTCCACAGTGCAAATACGTGTGATGGAGGCTGTTGAACCGCCAGTTAAAATTATCGCAATTGGACGCGTGTATCGTCCTGACACGCACGATGCAACACATTTCAGCATGTTTCATCAGTGTGAAGGGCTATTTGTCGCACCTAAGGTTTCAATGGTCGATTTGAAATCAACACTATTTCAGTTCGCAAAAGCATATTTTGGTGATGAAGCCCAAGTGCGATTCAGACCGAGTTTCTTCCCATTTACAGAACCATCTGCTGAGGTGGATATGAAAATGAAGATTAAGGGGAAGTGGCAATGGGTTGAGATTGGTGGCTGTGGATTGGTTGACCCAAATGTGTTTGAACAAGTTGGCTATGACAACGAACAATGGCAGGGTTTCGCATTTGGATTAGGAATTGAACGTGTCGCGATGCTCAAGTACGGTATTGAGGATATTCGTTGGTTGTTTGAAAACGATGCACGGTTTTTGCGGCAGTTTTGACTCAGGAATTCAATAACTCAGTGACTTGGCCCACAACGGTTGGGGCTGTTTGTGTGATCGTCGGCGGCCTTACGTTGTTCGGTGGTTGCTTGTCACTTACTGGAATGGCTGAACTTGAACAGTTACACACTGCAATTCCGTTTGGTGAAGGCGAACTCAGCGACGAACTCCGAAAGAAACTCGCTGATACATCCCCAACAGCGGGAGTGTCAAATCTCATTTCTGGCCTCACTCTTTTTTTTGCAGTCACGCTAACATTTTTAGGGATGGGGCTTCTGCAACATGTACCAAAAGTGAGGTCTCTACTGGTTTGGTGGTCAATCTTGTACATCATCCTCTCACTCTGTAGTGCTGTGGTGAATTGGCTCCCTCGACTGGCACTCATGAAAGAGAATAGTGAAGTGCAGGGAATGTTTCTTGCCCAACTCCTCATTTCCTTGCCGATGTATCTTGTTCTTCCTATCTTTCTCATCGTGTATCTGAATACGAACGGAGTAAAAAGCGAAACTGGTACTTGGAGGTAAACTGCCCACATGCATCTACTTGACGAACTTCAATGGCGTGGTCTTTTGCACCAAACAACTGGTGGTGATGAGCTTCGAGCACATCTCGAAACAGGTGGAAGAATTGCATATTGTGGGTTTGACCCCACAAAAGATGCATTGACAATTGGGAATTACATGCCGATCAAAATGTTGCGGCACTGGCAACTTGCAGGGCATACACCAATTGTGTTGATGGGAGGCGGTACTGGGCTCATAGGCGACCCATCGGGAAAAGATGCGGAGCGACAACTTCTCAATGAAGAGCAAGTTGCAATAAACATTGAGGGACAGCTACGTTGCTTCTCAAAAGTGCTTGACTTTGAGGGTGAGAACGCTGCGATCATTGTGAATAATGCAGATTGGCTCTGCAACCTCAAATTCATCGAAGTACTTCGAGATGTGGGAAAACATTTTTCAGTCAATACGATGATTCAGAAAGATTCTGTGAAAGACAGACTGCAGAATCGAGAGCAAGGGATCTCGTACACAGAGTTTAGTTATATGATTTTGCAAGCATACGATTTTCTCCATCTAAGAAGAGAAAT
>JASMLY010000064.1 GCA_030748455.1 Phycisphaerales bacterium
CCTCGAGGCGGAATCAACAGGGGAATACGAACCAGTTACGACGCACATCATGCAGACACTTTTGAAAGAGGGAATGACCTTTATTGATATCGGCGCACATGTAGGACTGTTTACATTACCTGCAGCAAAGTGGGTTGGAAAGACAGGACGTGTTGTTGGGTTTGAACCCCACCCAGCTAATTTCGAGATGCTCTCAAAGAATGCCAAGGCCAACCATGTCAATGTTGAACTTGTGAATGCAGCAGTATCTGATGTGGCTGGTACTGTGCAACTCCATCCTTCAACGTTCAACTCGGGAGATCATCAAATTTATCAAAGTGGAAATAGAAAAGGCGTCACCGTCGCGTGTGTTAAACTTGATGAGTTTATCAGTAGTGATGAACGAGTTGACCTCATCAAGATGGACGTGCAAGGTGCAGAAGCCGCAGCATTTCATGGTATGGAGCGGGTCTTACGGAACAATGCATCAGTTAAAGTAATTTGGGAGTTGTCACCATCACAATTGAAAGACGCAGGTGCAGATGCTGCAACGCTGCTTGGGTGGCTTGAGTCGCTTGGTTTTGGATTTACTATTGTTGATGATGCAACTGGTGATGTACTGCCTGCAACCTCAGAAGACATACTGTTGAAGTGCCCTGTAGATTCATATATGAATATATTGAGCCAACGCAATGCATAATCCTGTCAAACATGATCTGGGCTGGATGAGTTTTTCCGTAATTGCTGTGGCACTTGTTCTATTTGCGGTGCGGTACGGTTCATCAATCATGGACTCTGGTGTAGTTTTTGATGAGCAATTCATCACAGTGCCTATTTTCGATCTCATCGAGCAAGGATGGAGTGTTCAAACAGCGATAGATTTTGAAGAAACAAAAGGCCCAGCGATGATTTGGCCATACGCTGCTATTGGTGAGTTATTCGGAGGAAGTTTGAATGCGTTACGCCTCGTCAGCCTACTCAGTAGTGTTGCATGCATGGCTGTCCTGACGTTTATCGCTTCGCTTTGTGGTGTGCGGCGTGCTGGTCACCTTGCAGTAGCAGTCGGCTGGGTATTGTTGCCCTATGTCTTGGTCTTTAGCGAGATCGTCATGGGAGAAATCTCGTTTATTCTTTTTGAACTGTTAGCAGTAGCGGTATATCTTCAAAGTCTCCGCACGAACACGCGTGCGTTGCTCTTACCTGTTCTCTTTTGTGTACTCACAGCAATTGCGCTTCATAGTCGCATCCATGTAGTTGCTCTTGTAGGTGGGATCTGTCTTGTAGCATTTCTTCGTGATGGAGTACGTAGTTGGCCTTGGTGGGTAGCGGGTGCTTGTGCTGGGTTGCTGCGTATCCCACTCTTGGTCCGTTGGGATGGGCTCGTTAGCCCAAAATATCAAAACTTACATGCGCTTGGCTTTCGACTCGAGAGCCTTTCGTATCTCGCCGCTGCGCTTGCTCCTTTTGTTGCTGTATTTGCTGTGCAAGCGTGGCATGTGAAGCGGAACAAAAAATGGCTTGTTACAGCTGCTTGTTTGGGTGTGGCCTTGCTCTTTATCGCCCCGCCAACGCTCGTGGTTCCTGAAACGATCGATTACGAGCATGCAACAGACAGATTCCAAGGAATTATCGGGACTGCTGTTCTGATGGTTACAAAAGATAGCACGCTGCAACAGCTCTTGTTAGCTGCGCTTGCAGCGATTGGATTAGCAGGTTTACTCGGTTTGCGGCTTCAACTTCATCAGTATGACCAGACTATCAAGAGTACTGCCCTACGCATTACCTTTTGGACCCTCACGATTGGTTGGTTGCTCTACGCATGCACGCAAGGGTTTGTGTTCGACCGATTTCTTCTGGTATGGGCATTTTTGTTACCGATCTTTTGGTGGACGCAGTTGCCTCGCTATCTCTTTGCATTACAAGCCTTGGCGATGTTTGCCATCGCACTCAGGCTCGCAGTTGTTTGGCTGTAGTTACGCCGTAGGGTCGATAATTGTTGGAGCAGGTGTGTCTTGAGGAGCCCCAGGAGGAACTTCTTCCCCTGACGCTTGAGCAGCCACGAGTTGGGCAATTTGGACGAATCGGTTCTGTAACTCTGTTCGGAGTTGGGAGAGTTCTTTTTCTTCTTCTTCGGAAAGATTGCCCTTTGTTTTTTCTTCTACTACGCCAATCAAATCGATGACAAATTTAGAACCCTCAAGGTCAACCATGACGCCTTTGCCACTTGGATCTTGATGCATACCTAGACCCATAAGTGCTTGCGAGGCAAGTGCTCCGAGCAATCCTCTAAAGTCTGCCTCTGGAATTTTTCGTGCTTCTGCACGCTCCTCAACCTTCTTCTCAGCGTCTGCTAATTTTTCTTTTTCTGCCTGTGCTTCAGCTTTCCAATCTGAATCAATTTCAATTTTGGGTGGTGTGTCTGTCATATCGATGCTCCATGTAAAAGTGTTGTAGTGTGCCGCGAAAAAGCATAATCTTGTGCAGTATAGGTAAAAACATGGGTACAATGCGGCAATGAAGCAATGGTTTGTAAGTCTACTTTTGGGAATCAGCCTCGCGAGTTGTTCTGGCTCCCTAGCCGTGTTGCAACAGTCTAAGCGTGTTGTCACTCCAGATGATTTTGTCTCTCAAATACGCCAATTGCCCTCCAATGAAGTGGAAGAAGATTTGACAACTGATCTATCAATTACTTCTGAGATTGCTGTGCTTGAAGAGGAGGCGCGTGATGCGTTTGTCGAAGAATCGGTCCTTGAGCCGACTCGCGTTGACGCCCCGATCATTGTTGAATCCCTTGTAGGGCAAGTGAATGGTCGCCCTATTTTTGCAAACGAAATTTTGGAACCCATTGCAGACCAACTGTTCATTGTTGCAGAAGAGTCACTGTTCGATGTTACTGCTTTTAAGAACGTTGCAAAAGGGTATATCGCGAGCCAAATGCAGGCAGTTGTGAAAAGTGAACTCTTGTTATCTGAAGCAAAATCTGGCATGACAATTGAGGAAAAACAGGGTCTATTTTCTTACCTACAAAAAGTGAAAGAAGATATGGCATCGACAACAGGTGGAAGCCAAAGTGCAGTCACAAGGCAACTTCTAGATGAAGAGGGAAAAACTGTCGATGAGTTTCTTGATTACAAGCAACAGCAAGTTCTCATCAATCAGTTGTTACGAGAAAAAGTAAAGCCACATATCCAAGTGACTTGGCGTGATGTTCTCCGTGAATGGGAGCAAAGTAAACAGGAATTTAGTACTGTCGGAAGCGTGACTCTAGGAATGATTCGTGCCTCCGATGAGGATGTTGCTGAGATAGAAGCCGCCTTTGGAAGTGGTGCTTCATTTGCGAGCGTTGCGACCCAACAGGGCATACCCAACAACGGGGAGTGGGATACATTTGAATTCGACGAAGGGGGTCTTGAGAACATCGACGTCGCCGATTCAATCAAATCACATATTCTCGGTTTAGAAGAGGAAGAAGTGATTGGCCCTGTCAACATTGGTTCAGCGAATTACTGGTTTACAATTCTAGAGATGCGTGAGGCTCAGGTAGGATCGCTTTGGGATCCACAGGTTCAGCTGCAACTGAGAGAATTTCTACTAGCAAGGCAGGGCGTGATCGAGGAGACACGATTTCTTGAAAGAATACTTGCTGAAGGCAGTTTCGATGAATTTAACGCGATGGTGGATCGAATTCTCCATGTAGCTGTAACACGGTATATGCACTAGTGCATGTTTTTTCGAAGATCGATATCTACAGGGGAGTATGGGGAGCGTCTTGCACGAAAGTTCTTACAAAGGCAGGGCTGGAGAATCGTCGAGACAAATCTTCGTGTCGGGCATGATGAGATTGATATCATTGCGGTTTCGGTGAAAGAAAAGGTGCTCTCACTTGTGGAAGTACGATCGACTTGTGATCGGGTGAAGGATCCAAGAGAAACAATAGGCAAAGCAAAACGAACCTGTCTGATGCGGTCAGCTCGTAGATTCGAGCCTCTTGCCGCCAAAAATGGGTGTACGTTGCGCCTCGATCTTGTCACGGTTAATCTTGGGCAGAAACGTCCAAGAGTTCGCCTGTTTGAGAACTTTCTTTTAGTCTAAAAATTGCACTATTATATCGATTTCATGTCATAATTTTTGAGTGCGTACGTTGAACATCTCTACCCTCAAAAAGGGAGTAAAAAGGAGTCTTATATGCGAATTAATCTATCTAAACAAGGGCTACTGTGCAGTGCATTGGCAGTGGTTGTTTGCTCATCATTGGCAATTGCGCAGCCAAGCGGTGCTCGAAGTTCTCGTAGCGGCGGGTTTATGTCTCGGATCACAGCTGGCGGAATGGAGCCAGACTATTTGCTTCGAGACTTACGGCGATTTCAAGAATCGCTCGAACTTGACGAAGAGCAAACGATGATCGTAGAACAAATTCTGCGCGAGTATGATGAATCATTCCGAGAAGCTACAAATGCAAGTGAAGAGGGAATGCGAAGTACTTTTTCGAATATGCGAGGTCAAGAAGACGACCCACAAGCACAAGAGGCGCAAGAGCTCCGTGAGCGGATGCGTACTATTCGGGAAAAGATGGATTCGGCAAGACAGCTCAACGATGAGGAGGGGATGCAAGCATTGCAAGAACGGCTTCAGAAAGAGATGGAAGAAGTTCGCAATGCGATGAATGAATCACGAGCAGCGCAGTGGCAATCACCACAGCGTCAAGCTGCTATGGAAGAACTTGCTCTGTATGTCACAGATCAACTACGACTCAAGAGGCAACTCGGAACTCAATTTGAAACAGATCTTGTTGCAGTTCTTAATGAAGAACAACTTCAATTCTGGCCTTCACTGAAGAGGATGTTGATTCGAGATCGTCTACTTCCGAAAGGAAGGCTCAGTGGTGAAACGCTTGATGTCATGGGTCTTGTTGAACAGCAGAATTTTGATGATGCAACCCTTGTAACTCTTTTGCCTGCTATTAATGAGTGGGATGAAAGTGTTACAGCAGCTCTTGTCGCTCGTGATGATCACTTGGTCGAAAATCAAGGCGCGTTGATGGCTGCCTTTAGGACGATGGAACCCTCAAGTGGGACATCAATTATGGAAGCACAAGCTCGACTTTCCGAGACTGTTCGTCTCATCAATGATACCGCAGTAGAACAAATTTCCCTCGCGCTTCCAAATTCAGAAGGCGCGGCGTTTAAACAGCTCTCTCTTGAGCGTGGGTATCCAAGAATCTATAGAAGTACTCGAGTGGAACGTGCCTATCTCAGTGCGATGGAACTTGAAGAGATCGACCCAGACATTCTAGTTTCAATCGTGGAGCTCTACGATGCTTTACTTGTAGATTTAGGGCTCGCAAGAGAGCAGATACTTTCTGCAACGAAACGATGGGAATCACAGGAAGAACTTGATCGCATGAATAGATTTACCTCACGGATGTCTGGCATCCAAAGTGAGCGAGCTGAAAGCCCAATTCGAAAAGCAGAAGAAAATCGGACGAAAATTGAAGAGAGTTATCTTGAACAATTACGTATGTTATTAACAGAAGCGCAAATCAAAATACTCGGTGGACTTGAAAAACGTCAACCTCGTGAGAACCGTGGACGAGACCGATGGGGTCGAGATGGTGGGTTCAGCGGTGACCGTGAAGCGTTTATGAATCGCTTCGATAAAGATGGAAATGGCGAAATTAGTGAAGATGAACGGGAAGCCATTCGTGAACATTTTCGAAATGGGGGCGGTCCCCCAAATCGCGGTGGTCAAAGCAGAGGTTCTCGAGGCCAAGGTGGCAGCTCAACTCAAAGGGGTGGGGGTGATCGAGACTAAACTAGCTGTGGGTTTGAGAATTACCAAGTTGCCCACAAGCTGCCATCGCGTCTTTTCCAAGCGTTACTCTGCGGCGAACAAATTGCCCTGTAGACTTTACAATTTCGATAAAACGATCAATTGACTCTTCAGTTGGCGCGGACCATGGGCTGTTGTGGATTGGGTTATAGGGAATCACGTTCAAGTTACACCCTATTGGTTTGAGATACTGACATAATTCAATGGCATGCGCATCTGCATCGTTCACACTTGGGATGAGGACATATTCTGCAAGAACGCCTCCGGAATCGTGGCGTGGGTATTGCATGATGGCATCTCGAAGATCCTCCATAGACACCGCTCTTGCAAGCGGCATAATCTCTTTTCTAATGCGATCGTTTGGAGCGTTCACAGAGAAGGCAAGTGAGAGGCGTTTGAACCCATCAGTTCTTGCTAGAGATGCAAGTGTGTGAATTCCATCAGGGCGGCCGACAGTCGAAATACAGATCCGTGAACTTGCAATTGCAGGTCCGTTGTTGTCAGAGAGAATCTTGATTGCAGGAATGACCGCTCCAAGAGTATCAAGGGGTTCCCCCATCCCCATAAACACAACGTTGTCGATGGCGGTGCCTAATGCATGATGTGCTGCATGCCACTGGGCAACGATTTCAGCAGTAGTGAGGTTTCTCAAGAGTCCCATTTTGGCAGTTTGGCAGAAGGAACAACCCATCGCACATCCTACTTGGGAAGAGACACAAAGCGTATGACGTGTTTTGTTCAAACCATGAATTGGCAATATGACCGACTCTGTTTCAAGCCCATCGTGTAGCGTGAGCAGGAACTTTCTTGTTCCAGAGTCGTCTACGACTTTGCTTGGTGTCACTGAAGTTTCAGTCGTATTCTGACCTGTGCCATGGCGATAAAAGGCTCTCCATTTGTGAATATCGCATTCTGTGCTTTGCATGCCTAGCATCGCGTACAAGATACTAGAATACGCAACATGGAGCAAAGTACATTAGGACAAAGAAGGCAGCCAGCAGTGTTCATCACAGGCGCAGGTGGTGAAGTTGGGCACGGGTTAATCAATGCACGTAGTGGAGAGGACCATCCAGACCTTGTTGCCTCAGATTTGCGTGATCTCGACCCTGAGCTTCGAGCCCGATGTGCCGCTACGTACTTGGCGGATGTATGTGACCGAGATGCATTGGATCGCCTCCTTGCGATGTATGAAGTAAAAGAAATTTATCATCTAGCTGCTGTTCTTAGTACAAGAGCGGAGCTTGCTCCCGAAGTTGCGCACCAAGTGAATGTCAATGGCACAGTGAATATTTTGCAAATCGCCGCAGAACAAGGTCGCATGTATGGCGAACCAGTGAAAGTGGTATTTCCAAGTTCCATAGCTGCGTATGGTTTTGGGTCGCTAGCACAAAAAACAGCGACAGGGGCAGTCACAGAATACGAATACTGCAAACCTGCAACGATGTATGGATGCAACAAATTATATTGCGAACATCTTGGGCGATACTACGCACACTCCTACAGACAGCTTGCACAGGACAGTATTCAAGGGGATGACAAAAACCGCGGCGTCGTAGATTTTCGATGTGTGCGATACCCCGGTCTTATTTCTGCAGAAACAGTACCAACTGGTGGTACAAGTGACTTTGTTCCAGAGATGCTGCACGCTGCTGCTCGTGGGGAAAAGTACAAATGTTTTGTGCGAGAAGACACTCGTATTCCATTTATGACTATGCCTGAAGCAATAGATGCAACTCTACAACTTGCTGCAGCTCCTCGCGAAGAACTTACGCAAATCGTCTACAACATCGCAAGTTTCAGCCCATCTGCTGGTGAAGTTGCAACAATTGTGAAACAATATTTTCCTAGTGCAGATATTAGTTTTGAGCCAGATGAACGCCGACAAGCTATAGTTGACTCTTGGCCAGAATCTCTTGATTGTTCGGTTGCAACAGACGACTGGGGATTTACGCCAAAATACACTTTAGAACAAGCGTTTGAAGAGTACCTTATTCCGCGAATTACAAAACAATACGAAAACAAATCATGACAATTACAACTTCTACTTTTTACAATCGTTCATCTGCAATTCTTTCTCATCTTGAGGAAACTGGACAGCTTAAACAACTGCAGTCCATCGAATCACCGATGGGACCGAGAATTACCATCCGTGGTAGGGGTGAAGTTGACTGCTTCTGCTCAAACAATTACCTTGGGCTTGCTAATCACCCAGACGTAGTAGAAGCAGGCATAGATGGATTGCGTAGATATGGCGCTGGCACATCTTCCGTACGTTTTATTTGCGGAACATTTGTTCCACACGAATTGCTAGAAGAACGAATTGCTTCCTTCTTCGGAGTAGAATCAAGTTATACCTTCGTCTCTTGTTGGAATGCTACAGAATCCTTGTTCCCAACTATATGCCAAGATGGCGACGTGATTGTTTCAGACGAACTGAATCACGCCTGCATCATCGATTCAATGAGATTGGCAACGGCAATTCATCGTGGTGTTTCAAAATGTATTTACAAACACAGCGATATGGAATCGCTTCGAGATGCACTTATAAAAGCAACAGAAAAGCGTTCAAGTGAAGGAACGATTTTTGTAATTACTGACGGTGTGTTTTCAATGGAAGGTGACATTGCATTGCTTCCAGAAATCCGTTCGCTATGCAATGAATTTGGTGCAATTTTAGTTGTCGACGATTCGCACGGCACTGGGGTGATGGGCGCAACAGGTCGCGGAACGCATGAACATTACGGTATGGCTGGTAGTGATATTGATATCTTTACTGGAACGCTTGGCAAAGCATTAGGTGGTGGTGCTGGTGGGTATGTTGCAGGGAAGCGTGAGGTTGTTGAATTACTTGTTCAGAGAGGGAGACCCACCCTATTTTCAAATGCCCTGCCAGTTACCGTTGCGTGTTCTGCTAAGAAAGCGATCGACACGCTTGACGAAAACCCTCAACTTGTTCAAAAACTTCGTGACAATGTTGCCGCTGCTCGCAAGGGAATCGCGGAAGTTGGTTTTGAGGTCTTAGAGTCACCAACAGCAATTTGTCCAATCATTGTTGGTGAAACAGCAACAGCGATTTCAATGAGCAACAAGTTGCTTGATATGGGTTGCTTTGCAATTGGTTTTGGGTATCCAGTTGTTCCAGAGGGAACTGCTCGGATACGAGTCCAAATATCTTCGGCGCATGAACAAGAACACATCGATCGTTTGTGTGCTGCGTTGCTGCAACTTAAAGAGCGCCAATAAGTTCTTTGCAACGTTGGGTATCAAGTTGGTTGGTCCAATTGCCACCTTGCTTTATAGACGAGCCGACAATGACTGCATCGGCAAACTCAAAAATCTGTTTAACATTTCCGGGGGTTACGCCTGAACCAACAAGTATTGGAAGTTCAGTTGCGCCTCGAACTTCTCGAAGTTGCGCAACATCTACTGCGTGACCGGTATGGTTGCCAGTTACGATAACACCATCCGCTCCCATAAAATCAGCGCCTCTTGCATGGTCGCCAATAGATAAATCTGCAGTTAATGCGTGAGACGAATGTTTCTTTTGGATATCAGCAAGTACTGCAATGTGGTCTGCGTCGATTCGGCGGCGTTCTCGAAGTAACGGGCCAGCGTCTGCAACGTCCATAATTCCTTCGTCTGCAACAGAAGCAAAAGCGAAACCTTCAGCGCGAATGAAATGTGC